>NZ_JBNDHX010000120.1:0-10781 GCF_056755275.1 Leifsonia sp. HAY1-4F | reverse complement strand
AGCTCATCGACTTCGTGCAGAAGCATGCCGCCGCCCAGCACTACCAGTTCGCGGGCGGCATCTCCATCGACCTGGTGGAGGACGCGGACCTGTCTGTCGGGATGCTGCAGGTCGAGTCCGAGAACGTGAAGGGCGATGTCGCCTGGACGCCGGTGCTCGACATCGACGGCCGGCACTATCCCCTCGGCCACTCACGCACGGTCGTCGGCCGCGGCGCCGACGCCGACATCACGGTCGACGACACCGGCATCTCCCGCCGCCACATCATGATCACGTGGGATGGACACCGCGCGCAGGCGGAGGACCTCGGCTCCACGAACGGGTCCAAGCTCGACGGCCAGCCTCTCCGCAAGGCCATCCTCGAGCCCGAATCCGTCATCACCATCGGCCGGACCCGGATCGTCTTCCGCGTTCTCCCCCAGGCCGCACCGGCACCGCGCGGAGGAGCGAACGACCCGACCCGCCGACACGACGCCGGCAACTTCTGGGGCCCCTCGTGAACCCCAGCGAGCTGACGCTGCTGGTGCTGCGGTTCGGCTTCCTCCTGCTGCTGTGGCTGTTCGTCTTCGGCATCGTCTATGCGCTGCGCACCGACCTGTTCGGGCAGCGTGTGCGCAAGCTGCCCGAGTCTCAAGCGAGCGGAGCATCCCCCTTCCCGGCCGGCCCAGCAGCGAGCCCAGCGGCGAGCGCCCATCCCGCGCCCGCCGGCCCGACCGAGCCGGTGATGAAGGCCGCTCCCGTCTCGTCCCTCCCGTCCGGCGCCAACCGCGCGGGGGGCCACGCGAACGCGAGTGTCCAATCCGCGCATCGCCTGGTCATCACCTCCGGACCCCGCTCCGGCACCGAGCTGGCCCTCGGCCGTGACCCGATCACCATCGGCCGGTCCGGGGAGTCCAACCTCGTCATCCGCGACGACTACACCTCCACCCACCACGCCCGCCTGCTCCTCTGGAACGACGAGTGGATGATCCAGGATCTCGACTCGACCAACGGCACCTTCCTCGACGGCCGCCGTGTCACCGTCCCGACCCAGATCCCACTCGACACGCCGATCAAGATCGGCACGACAACGTTCGAGCTGCGGCGGTAGGCGTGGCGGCGAACAAGGCAGCGGCCGTCTCGCACGTCGGGAAGATCCGCTCGAACAACCAGGACTCCGGGTACGCCGGCCGCGACCTCTTCGTCGTCGCCGACGGGATGGGCGGCCACGCCGGAGGCGACGTGGCGTCCGCGATCGCCGTGTCCCGCATCCGCGAGGCCGACCGCGAGTACGCGTCGGCACCGGAGGCCGAGTTCGCACTCCAGTCGGCGCTGATCGCGGCGAACTCCCTGCTCGCCGAGACCGTCTTCGAGCATCCCGAGCTGACCGGGATGGGCACCACGGTGAGCGCGATGGTCCGCGTCGGCGACCAGATCGCGTTCGCCCACATCGGCGACTCCCGCATCTACCTGCTGCGCGACGGCGAGCTGAAACAGGTCAGCACCGACCACACCTTCGTGCAGCGCCTCGTCGACAGCGGCCGCATCACCGAGGAGGAGGCGATGGTCCATCCCCGCCGCTCCGTGCTGATGCGCGTGCTGGGCGACGTGGATGCGTCCCCCGAGATCGACACCTGGACGCTCGACACGAGGCCCGGCGACCGGTGGCTGATCTGCTCGGACGGCCTCAGCGGTGTCGTGAAGCACGACGACATGCAGGCGGCGCTCGCCTCCAAGGACGGCCCGAAGCAGGTCGCCGAGCGGCTGCTGAAGCACAGCCTCGACGCCGGAGCCCCCGACAACGTCACCGCTGTGATCGTCGACATCGCCGACACGGCCCCCGGCGACATCGTGAAAGAGCCGATCACCGTCGGCTCCGCCGCCGCGCCTCTGCAATTCGGCGCCGAGCCGAAGCCGACCGCCCGCCCGGCTCGCCTTCCCGGGCTGCGGTTGCACCCCATCCGCCCGGCGACCGGCCCGACGCACTTCGAGCCGCAGTCCGAGGACTACCTCGACGAGCTCATCGAGGAGGACGCCCGCCGGGTCCGGCGGCGACGCCTCACCTGGATGATCGGCCTCATCGCCCTCGTCATCGCGATCGTGCTCGCGATCTTCTTCGGCTACGAGTGGACGCAGTCCCGCTACTTCGTCGGAACCTCCCCCGACGGCAAGGTCGCCATCTACCAGGGCGTGCAACAGGGGATCGGCCCGATCGGCCTCTCCCACCTGTACGAGGAGTCGAACGTCACGGTCGACGACCTCCCCGAATACGACAAGCAGCAGGTGGAGCAGACCATCAACGCCGACGACCTCCAGGCGGCCAAGACGATCGTGGAACAGCTGAGCGATGCCGGCCGACAGTAGAGCCCCCGAACGCGCGCAGGCCAGGCCGGTCCGGACCACCACCGGGCCGGTGAAGCGGCTGCACCTTCCGGCGAAACTGCGCAACCTGGAGCTCTTCCTCCTGGTCATCGCGTGCGGGATCAACGCCGCCGCCATCGTGCTCGTCCAGCTCGGCGCCCTCGGCCATGTCGACCTCACGCTCGTGTACCTCGGCGCCGGCCTCTCGGCCCTGGTCGTCGGAACGCACATCGCCCTCCGCTTCGTGGCTCCGCAGGCGGACCCGTTCCTCCTCCCGATCGCGACACTGCTCAACGGGATCGGGATCGCAGAGATCTACCGCATCGACATCCATTACGGGGACTCCGGGTGGGACAGCGCCGGCATCAAGCAGATCGTCTGGAGCGCCATCGCGATCGTCTGCGCCATCCTCGTCGTCGTGGTCATCCGCAACCACCGCATCCTGCAGCGCTACACCTATCTCTTCGGGTTCGCTGCGCTGCTGCTCCTGCTGCTCCCCATGCTTCCGGGCATCGGCAAGGAGATCTACGGCGCCCGGGTGTGGATCGGCATCGGCCCGTTCAGCTTCCAGCCGGGCGAGATCGCGAAGCTGTGCCTCGCCGTGTTCTTCGCCGGCTACCTCGTCCAGGCACGCGACTCGCTCTCCATGGTGGGCAAGAAGTTCCTCGGGATGCGGTTCCCGCGCGCTCGGGATCTCGGCCCCATCCTCATCGTCTGGCTCATGTCCATGGCCGTGATCGTGTTCCAGCGCGACCTCGGCACCGGATTGCTGATCTTCGGGCTGTTCCTCGTCATGCTGTACGTCGCCACGGCCCGGATCAGCTGGGTCATCCTCGGCCTGCTGCTGATCGTGGGCGGCGCCGTCGTCGCGAGCCAGGTGCTGCCCTACGTGCACGACCGGTTCGCCAACTGGCTGAGCCCGTTCTCGCAGGGCGTCTACGACGCGCAGGGCGGCAGCTTCCAACTGGTGCAAGGTCTCTTCGGGCTTGCGCACGGCGGTCTCATCGGCACGGGCCTCGGACAGGGCCAGCCCTGGATCACGCCCGTCGCGCAGAGCGACTACATCATCGCCAGCCTCGGCGAGGAGCTCGGCCTCGCCGGGCTGTTCGCGCTGTTCGCGCTGTACCTGATCTTCGCCGCGCGCGGCCTGCGGATCGGGTTCGCCGGCCAGGACGACTTCGGCAAACTGCTCGCCGTCGGACTGTCGTTCACGGTGGCGCTGCAGTGCTTCATCGTTATCGGGGGCGTGACCAGGGTGATCCCGCTGACCGGTCTGACGACGCCGTTCCTGGCGGCCGGAGGTTCCTCCCTCGTCGCCAACTGGATCATCGTGGCGCTGCTGCTGCGACTGTCCGACACGGTCCGCAATCAACCCCGACTGGTGGTGAGCTGACATGAACCGTGAGATCAAGCGCGTGAGCACGATCGTCCTCGTCATGTTCCTGGCGCTGCTGGTGTCCACCTCGATCCTCCAGGTGTTCCAGGCGGATGCGCTGGGCGCCGATGCGCGGAACACGCGCGCACTCAACGACAGCTACTCGGCGCAGCGCGGGGCGATCCTCGTGGCCGGCCAGCCGATCGCGCAGTCCGTGCCCTCGAAAGACGTCTACAAGTGGCAGCGCGTCTACAGCAATGGGCCGCTGTACTCGGCGGTCACCGGGTTCTTCCCGATCAACGGCGAACCGACCGGGCTGGAAGGCGCCCTCAACGCGAAGCTCAGCGGCTCGTCGAACTCCCAGTTCTTCGATCGCATCAACGCCATCCTGACCGGAAAGAGTCCCCAAGGCGCCACGGTCCAGACGACGATCGACCCGGTCGCGCAGCAGGCGGCCTGGAACGCCCTGGGCGACAACCAGGGCGCCGTCGTGCTGCTGCAGCCGAAGACCGGCAATATCCTGGCGATGGTGTCGAAGCCCTCGTATGACCCCAATGCGCTCGCCTCGCATGACGGCAAGGCCGTCGACACGACGTACAACCAGCTGCTGACCGCGCCCGGCGACCCGCTCATCAACCGCACCATCGGCGGCAACCTGAATCCTCCGGGGTCCACCTTCAAGCCGGTGATGAGCTCCGCCGCGTTCGGAACCGGACAGTACACCAAGGACAGTCAGCTGCCGAACGTCGCCTCCCTTCCGCTGCCCGGCTCCGGCACGGTCGTGAAGAACGACTCCCTCACCACCTGCGGCCCGGGGGCGACGGTGTCCATCGCGACGGCGCAGATCCTGTCGTGCAACATCCCGTTCGCCGAGCTCGGGATGCAGCTGAAGCCCGAGGTGATCAAGGACCAGGCCGAGAAGTTCGGCTTCAACACCTCGTTCGACATCCCCATCCCGGTGGAGAAGAGCATCTACCCGCTCTACACCGACCCGGCGCAGCGCGCACTCGGCTCGTTCGGCCAGATGTCGGACCGGGCGACGCCGATGCAGATGGCGATGGTCTCGGCGGCGATCGCCAACGGCGGCACGCTCATGACGCCGAACCTCGTCGACACGATCCGCTCGGCGGACATGCAGACGGAGGAGTCCTTCCAGCCGAAGGAGTTCTCGCATCCGCTGACCCAGCAGAACGCCGATGTCATCAAGCAGATGATGGTGGACGGCGTCGATCACGGCGTTGCGAGCAATGCAAGAATAGACGGGGTCCAAGTCGGCGGTAAGACGGGCACAGCGCAGAACGGCGAGAACGACCCGTACACGCTGTGGTTCACGGGGTTCGCGCCGGCGAACGATCCGGAGTTCGCTGTGGCGGTTGTTGTCGAAAATGGCGGTGGTCAGGGTCAGAACGGCACGGGTAACTCCATCGCCGCTCCGATCGCGAGGAAAGTACTAGAGGCGGTGCTGAATAAATGAGACCCACAGCAGGGCTCACCTTCGGAGGACGTTACGAGCTCCAGTCGCGGATCGCGATCGGCGGCATGGGCGAAGTGTGGCAGGCCACCGACCTCGTGATCGGCCGTACCGTCGCCATCAAGATCCTCAAGGACGAATACCTCGGCGACCCCGGCTTCCTCGAGCGCTTCCGTGCAGAGGCCCGCCACGCGGCCCTGGTCAACCACGAGGGCATCGCGAACGTCTACGACTACGGCGAGGAGGACGGCAGCGCCTACCTCGTGATGGAGCTCGTCCCCGGTGAGGCGCTCTCCAGCATCCTCGAGCGGGAACACATCCTCAGCACCGACCGCACCCTCGACATCGTGGCGCAGACCGCCGCCGCCCTGCACGCCGCGCACGCCGCCGGCCTCGTCCACCGCGACATCAAGCCGGGCAACCTGCTGATCACCCCGGACGGCCGGGTCAAGATCACCGACTTCGGAATCGCCCGCATCGCCGACCAGGTGCCGCTCACGGCCACCGGTCAGGTGATGGGAACCGTCCAGTACCTCTCGCCCGAGCAGGCGTCCGGTCACCCGGCCTCCCCCACCACCGACATTTACTCGCTCGGGATCGTCGCCTACGAGTGCCTGGCCGGCCGCCGGCCGTTCACCGGCGAGTCGCAGGTGGCGATCGCGATGGCGCAGATCAACGAGGCGCCGCCGGAGTTGCCCGCCACGGTCGCCGAGCCCGTGCGGAACCTCGTCTTCGCCTGTATCGCGAAGAACCCGGCCGATCGTCCCGCTTCCGCCGCGCACCTCGCGCGGGCCGCTCAGGCCTTGCGGCGCGGGGATGTGCGCGCAGCAGCGGTCGCCGTCCCGGCCATCCTCGGCGCCGCCGTCGCGACCGACGCGGCGACGGTGCTCATGCCGTCGCCGGCCGGGCCCACCGCGGCGACGACGGTCTTGCCCGCAACGGCGGTCGCCCCCATGGTCACCGAGGAGGAGACCGTCGCTCCTGTCGAGGAGCGCAAGCGCAGCCGCTGGACCTGGCCGCTGATCGCGCTGATCGGGCTGCTGGCCCTCGTGCTGGTCGGCACCCTCATCACCCTGCTGGCCCAGCCGAAGCCCGTGCCCACGCCGACTCCCTCGGACACGCCCAGCCACTCGGCGTCGTCATCGCCCACGCCCTCGGTCACCCCGACCAGCAATACGGTCCAGATCACCGAGGCCGACTTCCTCGGGCTCACGGCGGACCAGGCGCGCGCGAAGCTCCAGTCGCTCGGGATGGTCGCCGACGTGTCGCAGGGCACCGCGGCCACCACGCAGGATCAGGCGAACAAGGTCTACTCGGTCAACCCGACCGGTCCGGTCCCGAAGGGCACCACCATCGGGGTCAAGGTCTACGGCCCGGTCGCCCCGGTCCCGACGCCGACCGACACGGTGTCGGCCACGCCGCCCTCGGGGCAGGGCGCCCCGAACTCGCAGGTCGCCGTGAGCTTCGGCTCGGCCACCTGCCCAGCCGGCCAGAACCTGATCGGCCGACGGCTGTACATCAACGGGCAGCCCCAGACGCCGGTGAACGACACCAAGACGACCTGGACGCCGACCGCCACGGGGACCTACCAGCTGACGTACACCATCTTCTGCGGGGAGTCCGTCGAGTCGGGCCAGTCACCGGCGCTGTCGTACGAGGTCGTCGGCTCCACCCCCGCGCCGACCGCCGGCGCGGGCGGCGGGAACAAGTGATCGCGGCGACGCTGCTCGGGGAGATCTCCAGGCAGGCCCCGCTACACTAACCCGAGTCATCACCCCAGAAGGAGTCCGCATTGAGCCCAGATAGCCGCCTGCTCGCAGGCCGATATCAGGTGGGCGAGCTCATCGGCCGGGGCGGCATGTCGGACGTTCATCGCGGCACCGACTCGCGACTCGGGCGAACGGTCGCGATCAAGCTGCTCAAGCCGTCCCTGGCGACCGATCCCGCGTTCCGCACGCGCTTCCGTCAGGAGGCGCAGGCCGCGGCCCGCATGACGCACCCCACCATCGTCCGCGTGTTCGACGCCGGCGAAGAGACGGTGCGCGAGCCGAACGGGCACGAGGCGCAGCTGCCCTTCATCGTGATGGAGTACGTCGACGGCGTCCTTCTGAAAGATCTCATCGCGAAGGGTCCGCTCGAGCTGTCCGAGGCGGTGCGCATCACCGAGGGCATCCTGACCGCGCTCGAGTACTCGCACCGAGCGGGCGTCGTGCACCGCGACATCAAGCCCGGCAACGTGATGATCACGAAGACCGGCCAGGTGAAGGTGATGGACTTCGGCATCGCCCGCGCCATCAGCGACTCGTCCGCGACGGTCGCCCAGACCACGGCTGTGCTCGGCACCGCCAGCTACTTCTCACCCGAGCAGGCCAAGGGCGAGTCCGTCGACGCTCGCACCGACCTCTATTCGACCGGTGTCGTTCTCTTCGAGATGCTGACCGGGCGTGCCCCGTTCCGCGGCGACACCCCGGTCGCGATCGCCTACCAGCACGTCAGCGAGACCGCGGTCGCGCCGAGCACGGTGAACCCCAAGATCTCTCCCGCGATGGATGTGGTGGTCGCCCGGGCGCTGACCAAGGACCGCTTCGAGCGCTATCAGACCGTCGCCGAGTTCCGGGCCGACCTCGAGGAGGCCGCGGCCGGCCGCGTCCCGAAGCGCAAGCACGAGGACGAGTTCGCGGAGACCCTGTTCGGTCCCCCGCCCAGCACGGTGTCGGGACCGGAAGCGGCCTTCCGTCAGCTCGCCGAGGACCAGACGATGACGCGCACCCAGCGGCGCCCTCCCGTCATCTGGATCTGGGCCGGCATCGCCATCATGGCGGTCGTGATCGTCGCCGTGCTCGGGTGGGTCCTGCGTCTCGCTCCGAGCACCACGATGCCGGACAGCTCACGCAAAGTACCCAACCTGTCGGGGCAGACCCTCGATAAGGCGACCTCCGAACTCGACGGCATGAAGCTGAAGTGGTCGCAGACCACGGAGTCCAGCCCCACCTACTCGCAGGGCCAGGTGATCCGCACCGATCCGGCCGCCGGAATCGTCGTCGCGACCGGCGACACGATCATGCTGTACGTCTCCACGGGCAAGAAGACCGTATCGGTCCCCGACGTCCACAACATGACGGTGGATGCGGCGACCCAGGCGCTGCAGCAAGCGGGGCTGACGGTCGGACCGACTACGACGGAGAATTCGCCCAGTGTCCCGGCCAATGTGGTCATCTCCACCGATCCGGCGGCGAACGCGTCCGCCCACGAGGGCGACGCGATCGGTCTTCATGTGTCCAGTGGCAAGGTGACGCTCACCGACCTCACCGGGCAGACCATCCAGGCGGCAACGGGCATCCTGTCCCAGCTGGGCCTGACGGGCAACCCGAAACCGGACCCGACGTGTCCGCAGGACAAGGGCGCCACGATGGTGCACACCCAATCGGTGGCTCCCGGCGACGTTCCCCAGGGCAGCACAGTCGATCTGACCTACTGCTCGGGCTGACCGAGCCGGCCCGCGAGCGTGCCGCTCAGCCCAGCTTGACCAGCGGGTTGAGCGAGCGCGACGCCTCCGCAGCACCGGCGAGACCTGCGACCTCGAGCCAGTTGCCGAGCATGCGGTAACCGCCCTCCGTCAGCACGGACTCGGGATGGAACTGCACGCCGTAGATGGGTGCCTCGCGGTGCTGCAGTGCCATGATGACACCTCCCGCCGTGCGGGCAGTGACCGTCAGGTCCTCCGGAAGCGTCCCGTCCACCACGGCGAGCGAGTGGTAGCGGGTGGCCGTGAAGGGCTGCGCGACACCGTCGAAGAGGCGGCTCTGGTCGTGCGTCACCTGTGAGGTCTTGCCGTGCATCAGCTCCTCGGCATTCGTGACGACCCCGCCGAACGCCTCCGCGATCGCCTGGTGACCCAGACACACTCCGAGCAGGGGCTGACCGGTGCGCAGCACCTCTTCGACGACCGGAATGGACACCCCGGCATCGCCCGGCTTGCCGGGACCGGGAGAGATGAGGACAGCGTCGTACTCGGCGAGCGTCGCCGGCACCTCCGCGGCCGCGATGTCATCGTTGCGGATGACCACGGTCTCAGCGGCCAGCTCACGCAGGTAGCCGTTCAGCGTGTAGACGAAGCTGTCGTAGTTGTCGATGACGAGTACTCGGGTCACGGCCCCACGGTACCTTCCTGGGGACCGAGGAGCGAATCCACCCACGGGAACACCCAGCTCACCAGCGCGAACAGCACGACCGCCACGAGGGCCAGCACGATGAGGATGCGCAGCCACACCGGCCCGGGCAGCACCCGCCACAACGCTCCGTACACGGTCAGCCTCCCTGTCCGACCGCGGCGGCGATCTCACTCGGCACGTCCTGCGGAGGCGCGAACGACTGGAACACGTTGTACGCGATCAGGCGCTCGCCCGCGTGGAACGGCGGGTTGCACGTCGTGATGGTCATCAGGCGATCCGTCGGCGTCGCCTGCGGCTGGCGTGGGACGGGCAGAAGGACTTGCACGGCCGATGGCTGGACGAACTCGAAGTTGCGGAAGACGTAGGTGTACCAGCCGTCCTTCGTCTGAACATAGATGCGGTCACCGATGCGCAGCTTCGACAGGTCGATGAAGGTGTTGCCCCACCCGGAGTCGTGCCCGGCCACAGCGAAGTTCCCCACCTGTCCCGGCAGCTGCGAGTCGATGTAGTGCCCGACCCCGGCGGTGTAGCTGTTGAGCACGCGCTCGACGTCGACCGTCTGACGGATCGTTCGCTTCCAGTCGGGCCCGAGCCGCGGGACATAGATCACCGCGAACGGCTCGTAGGGGGCAGGTTTTGCCATCACGGGAGGGTCCGCCTGCGCCGGCTTGGTGTCCGGAGCGGCCTTCGGCGCCTTGAGGGCGTCGTCGATCCACTTCTGACTCTGCTGGGCGGCGGCCTTCGTCTGCTGCCCGGAGACGACGAGGTTGTTCCACCAGATCTGCCAGCCCAGGAAGAGCAGGACCAGAACACCGGCGGTGATCAGCAGCTCCCCGATGACGCCGACGACCGAGACGCGGCGTCGCCGGCGGCGCGGCCGGCGCGGCCGGGTCTCGAAGCTGGTCATGTCCCAGATTCTAGAGAGCCTCGCTGGGAAACGATCTCGCTCTCCACAGCCCCGAATCCGCCTGTATCCCCCGTTCGGGGGCATCAGGAACCTCTGGGCCTTCCCCGCTAGACTGGGGTGCTATGGCACGCAGCAAGTCGAAGACGAGACCCGAGCGACCGGTCCGAGCCGAGCGCAGCGCCGCTGCGTCCGGCGAAGAGGCCCCGAACCCGGTCTGGTTCAAGCCGATCATGTTCGGCTTCATGCTGCTCGGACTGGTCTGGATCATCGTGTTCTACGTCAGCCAGAACCAGTACCCCATCCCCGCGCTCGGCGCCTGGAACATCCTGGTGGGCTTCGGAATCGCCTTCATCGGCTTCCTGATGACCACGCGCTGGCGCTAGCGCCCAGCGCGCCCAGCACTTCTGTCTCCCGGATCCGGGTCGGCCTTCCGCCGGCCCGGATTCGTCGTTCTCCACACTATCCACAGGGCACTTGTGAGTAGTTCCCGCGCGTTCACCCGCAGTGTCCCCAGTG
>NZ_JBNDHX010000119.1:0-10794 GCF_056755275.1 Leifsonia sp. HAY1-4F | reverse complement strand
GACCCGGAAGGCTCGACGGTCGCCACCGACCTCGTGCACGGCGGCACCGCGAAGTACGCCGGCTCCCCGAGTGAGGCCGGCTGGTCGCTCACCGACAGCTCCTACCGACCGGCGACCGACGTCTTCAGCATCCAGATCTGGTTCACGACCGCGGTGGGAGGTGGGCGCCTCCTCGGGTTCAGCTCGTCGCCCAGAGGGCCCTCGCTCTTTCACGACCGCCAGTTGTTCCTCACAGATGACGGCAGGCTGGTGTTCGGGGTCTTCCCCGAGGCGGTGCACACCATCGAGTCGAGCCGGTCGTACAGCGACGGCCGCTGGCACCAGGCCACGGCCACCCTCTCGAACGACGGGATGGCGCTCTACGTCGACGGCGAGCTGGTCGCCCGCGACGCGACGGTGACTCACGGCGAAGACTTCGCGGGGTTCTGGCGCGTCGGCTACGACAGCCTCGCCGACTGGGGACCCGGCACTCCGAGCCGATACCAGTTCACCGGCAGTCTGGCCTACGCCGCCGTCTACGGCACGGCTCTGTCCCCTGACCAGATCCGATCGCAGTGGTCCCTGTGCGGTGGATGACGTCGCGTCATCATCCGCTCCGGCCAACGTCTTCATCACGTGAGAGAGCGTTTTCGGGCTTCGTTCTCTCACCAGGAGGGACCCCTTCTCTGGGGAACTCCGACGTGGAGCGGTCCGGCCTGTCCCGTCGGGTAGCGGGACAGCCGGGCCGCTCCACCGATCCGGGCAGGAACGCCGGGAACGCCAGGAACGCCAGGAAAACGAAGATCACACGATGGGAAAGAACCGACGAGAAGCGAGACCCTGAGATGATCGCGACACGCCGGGATCCGCGCGAGCATGCGGCGCGGCTCGTCATTGCACACACGGACGGTTGGCGGGGAGAACTGGTCACGCCCCTCATCCCACGCGACCCCGATTCCCCACTGCGCTCAGCGCTCCTCACGGAGCGCGCCCTGCGGCTCCGTGAGCTGCGCACGCTCGACTTCCGCGTTTACGACACGGTTCGCGTCGAGGAGGCGGGTCCCGGAGACAACTACCGCATCATCGACCGCTTCAAGGTCGCGACCGGCGTGCAACGTACGGTTTGATGGCTCCGCTGCGACCTCATACCGAGGGTGAATTCGGCCGCCGGCCCGCGCCATGCCCCTCGTCGCCGCAACGCCGCCGGTAATGTGAATGCATGTATTCGGGCGAGGAGACGTTCACGGCATTCCTCGTGCACCCTGCGACCCCCTCGCTCGATCGGCCGATCGAACTCCCGATCCTCGCCGAGCGGCCGCCCGTGCGCATTCGCGTTCCAACGGACTCCGACCCCGGCGCCATGGACGTCTATGAGCTCGTCGCAGCAGACGACTGGCCCCGCGAAGCCATGTACCGGTACCTCACCACGGAACTCTCCGGTTCCTGAAGGTCACGCGTCTCTAGCCAAGCGGCGCCCTGCCTCGTCAAGCTAGCTGCTGTTCGCTCATCGTGATGGCTGGGGAAGAGGTGGATGCGATGACCGATGACACGGGCCGCCCTCCGGAATCGGGACAGCGGCACTGGGAACGGGTCTTCACTCACCCCGATGTCGAGCGGGTGGAGCAGATCGGTGACGTCGTCCGGGTCCGCCTGCGCTCGCGGGTCGAACTGGAGTGGCCTACCGCGTCGGTGGACCCGACCACTCGGCGCGAGTGGGGACCGAGCTGAGCCGGCGGCGGGAAGATCGTCTAGTGCGTGAGGCCGACGCAGGTGCACGATGTGTCTCGCCGGAGGGGACGATCCGGCAGTCGCCTAACGGCGCACGAGTGGCCTCGGTGAGAAGACGGAAAAGGGTGGAGGGCGATTCCCGAGCGAACCCGAACGCGCCGGTGCCCTCCACCCCTTAAGAGAAGCCACTGCCCGAAGAAGCTTCCGACTAGTAGGACTCAGGATTCGCTCTCCTATGACGCCGAACGGGAGGTTCGGGGATGATCGGGGATGCATCCACCTCGGCGCCCGGCCTTCCGGTGCGCCTCGACTCCCTGATCGGCCGGCGGGAGGAGCTCTCGCTGATCCGGCGGCTCCTGCAGACCTCCGCCCGTGCCGTGACCATCACGGGTGCGGCCGGCGTGGGGAAGAGCCGCGTCGCCATCGCTGCGGCCGAGTCGCTGAAGCGGTCGGTCTCGGGCGTCTGGTACGTGGATGTGCGCGGCAGCGGCGGCCAGGTCGCCGCAGCCGTCGCTCACGAGCTGAAGGTCGACAGCGGTGAGGATGCGCTGTCCGCCATCACCACCGCGATCGGCGAGAGTGACTGCGTGCTGCTGCTGGACGACGTGGATGAGGCGGTCGCTGAGACGACCGCCTTCGTGGATGTGCTCCTCACCTCCTGCCCCGGGGCCCGGCTGATCGTCACCGGACGGGAGCCGATCGCCTCTGCCGGGAATGCCCTCGTCGCCATCGGGCCGCTCGGCGCTCGCGACCTGACCGCATCGAGCGACGCCGTGCGGCTGTTCGCCGACCGCGCCGCGTCCGCCGATGCCCGCTTCGCCGTCGAGGAGGGCACTCTGCCGCAGGTGATCCGGATCTGCGCGGCGACCGGTGGCGTTCCCCTGGCGATCGAACTGGCGGCCGCGCAATTGCAGTTCCTGGATGTGCGCACGCTCGCCAAGCGGATGGGCCGCCAGCTGCGGGCCCTGGAGCCGTCGGGCTCCGCCTACCGTTCCCTCCGGGCGGCTGTGGAGGACAGCTGGGAGCGATGCGACGCCGCCGAGCGGAGGGTCTGGACCGATCTCTCGGTGCTCGCTCCGGGCTGGGACCTGGAACTGGGTGAAGCGATGGCAGCGCTGAGCGTCTCGGAGCCGGATTCTGCCACGGCCGTCGTGAAGCAGCTGATCCGGCGCTCGATCGTTCACCGCCGGCGTCTCGAGGGCGGCGTCCGGTATGAGCTGCTGCCCGCGCTCCGCGAGTTCGGCGAGGAGCGGTTGCAGAATCCGGCGGAGGTCCGGCGACACTTCGTGACCTGCATGATTCAGCGGTTGCACGATGCGGAGGACCACTGGTTCTCGGGCCGGCAGGCGGAGATCCTGCGCCGCCTGCGTGGCGACATCCCGAACATCCGGCGCGCGGTGAAGACGGCTGCGGCGCTCGGGGACACCGACCGCGCCGTCGAGGTGGTCGTCACCGGGTGGCGGCAGGCGTTCCAGATTCATGGGAGCGAGGACGAGCTGGCGACCTGGGTCGCGATGGCGCTGCAGACCGGCACCCCGTCGCCGCACTGGGCGGCTCTGGGCCACGCTCTCCGGACGGCGATCTTCGGCCAGAGCGGGAAGCCGGGACTCGCGACCACCGAGCTGGAGCAGGCCGCGGCCGCACGCGACATCCTCCTCTCCGCCGACGATCCCGACATCGCTCGCACGTGCGACGCGGCCGTCCGCAGCGCCGCGGAGACGCTCGAGCGCGACGACGGTGAAGCGGCGATCCTCCTGCGCAGCCTCCTGGACGAACTGGGCGAGGATGCCTACCGATTCGGCCCGATGAACGTTCCGCAGCGGCTGGCGGCGCGGCTGTACGCGCTCGGCGACACGGACGCCGCGGACGCCGTCGGCGCTGCGATCGTGGAGCGGGCCGTGGCCGTGGGAGACCGGTTCGAGCGGTCGTTCCTGCTGACGACGCGTGCGACCGCGGCTGCCGCTGCCGGGGACTACGAGACCACCGAGGCAGCGGCGCGGGAGGCGCTCGTGCTGAAGCGGGGACTGGGGAACGGTCTGGGCGTCGCACAAGCGCTCGAACTGCTCGCCGACGTCGCCAGGGAGCGATCGGATCCCGTTCGCAGCGCCCGCCTGCTCGGCGCGGCGGCGGCCCGTTGGCGCGAGGCGGGCGCACTCCGTGGCAACTACCCTCCGTACTTCCACGACCGCGACCGGACCGAGCGGGCGGTGCGCCATCGCCTCGGCGACCCGGCCTTCGACCGTGCATCCGGATACGGGGCGGCACTCAGCGAAGGCGAGAGCATCGAATTCGCCTTGCACCACATCGTGGAGGCGCATGGTCGCGCCGGCGTGCCGTCCGTGCCCGGCGCCTCCCCGCTGACCCCGCGGGAGACCCAGGTGGCGACCCTCGTAGCGGACGGCGCGTCGAACAAGGAGATGGCTCGCCGACTCTTCGTGTCCATCCGCACCATCGAGACGCACGTGCAGAACGCGCTCGTCAAACTCGGCCTGCGTTCACGGACCGAGCTGGCGCTCTGGTACCGCGAGCACCCGACCCGGCGGTGACCGCCCCCTTGGGGACCGCTCACCCGGAGGGCGCCGCTGGCGCACGCGCCCTCCGGGGCGGACACTCAGGCGGCGAGAACCAGGCCCTCGCGCGCGGTCATCAGTGCCTCACGAAGGCCCTTCCTCGCCCGCAGGGCAAGCGCGCTGACCGCCCCTGCCGTCATCCCCATGTGCTCGGCCACCACGCCGACGGGCAGTTCGTACAGGCAGGTCAGCACCAGGACGCGCCGCCAGCGCTCCGGCAGCGAGCGGAACGGCTGTTCGAGGTCTCCGAGGTCGGCGACCTCGAACTCGTTGGATCCGACGGCGGAGTCGTCCTCCAGGGGCACGAGCGCGAGCCGCGCTTCCCGGACGCCCCAGGTCGCGGCGACCGTCCGGACCGCGACGGCGAGGTAGTTGCCGAACCCGCGGGTCGGCCCCTTGCCGTTGGTGAGCGCGATGAGAACTTTGGTGAACGCTTCCTGCACGATGTCCTGAGCGTCGAAGCGCGTCGTGGTGCCGCGTGCCACCCGGTGCGCCCAGCCCTGGTAGCGACTCCACAGCTCGCCGAGGGCCGCGTTGTCGCCCCCACGGACGCGGTGGACGAGCTCCAGGTCGGTCGGACGCACGGTGATGGCGGTCATCGTCTCTCCTCGGTCGGTGTCCGATTCGAAAGGGTCCGAATCGTTGACCTCAGACTCGGATCCGCGGTCCGGCCGCAGGAACGGCGAAACTACTGAGCGACTACCGAGGAGGACAGCGACGCTGCTCGGCACGGGCGACTCCTCGTCTCAGAAGGACGACAGGATCGCCGTCACTCTCTGAAGACGTCGGAGGGTGCGATTTGCTGACGGAGTAGCGTTTACGCATGAGCTTGAGCGTGGAGAATCAGCCCGACCGGTCCCGCTACGCCCTGCTGCAGGACGGCGAGGTGATCGGCGTCGCCGAGTACGACCTACGGCACGACGCCATCGTGTTCACCCACACCGAGATCGATGAGGAGAAGCGCGAGAAGGGGATGGCGTCGACTCTCGTTCAGACGGCCCTCGTCGACGTGCGCGACCACTCCGAACGGCGGGTGATCGCCTCCTGCCCCTATGTGCGGAGGTGGCTCAGCGAGCATCCCGGCTACGCGGACCTGCAGAAGCGGTAGCGCGACCGTCCTCGCTGGGCGCGCGGCCTTCCGCGCGCTGGCCCTGGCCCGCCACACCGAGGTCGAGGGTGATCTTGCCGCCCTCGAAGCCGCTCTCGCCGCGGTCGCCCGGCAGCGGCGCGGGAGCAGGCAGGAAGGACTGGCGGTCCAGCTCCTGCTGGGCCTCGTGACGGGTCGGGGCGAACACCTCGTCCAGCGGTCCCCCGAGGGCGCCGCTCAGGGATCCGGACCCGCGCTGCGCCTTGTTCGACAGGTCGATCCAGCCGAGCTTCACGGCGACGACGATGGCGGCGGCGAACGCCGCCACGATCCCCACCACCCACCAATTCACGCCCTCCAGGGTACCGGAGGACCTGTGGGCTTCCTGGGTGGATGCCGGTGCCGGTGGATGCCGCGGGCGCCCGAGTATCTCCCTCAGGGAACGCGGTAGAGCCACTCCTCGGTGGCGAACTTCTCGGCCACCAGCTTGTCGGCTTCGGCGTATTCGGCGTCGGTGATATCGCCCTCGGTGGCGCCGTAGAGGTTCGTGAACGTCAGCTTCAGCCGGTCGATGATCTCGGACCGGCTGAGTCCGGTCTGGCTCCGCAGCGGGTCCACCCGCTTGGCCGCGCTGGTGATGCCCTTGTCGCTGATCTTCTCGCGGCCGATCCGGAGCACCTCGGTCATCTTCTGGCCGTCCATGTCGTAGCTCATGGTGACGTGGTGCAGTACGGCGCCGGAACCGAGACGCTTCTGGGCGGCGCCGCCGATCTTGCCGGTGGGGCTCGTGATGTCGTTGAGCGGCTGGTACACGGCGTCGATGCCGAGCGACTTCAGAGCGATGATCGCCCACTCGTCGAGGAAGGCGTAGCTGTCGGCGAAGCTCATCCCCTGCACGAGGTCCGCCGGGGCGTAGATGGAGTAGGTGACGACGGAGCCGGCCTCCATGAACATCGCGCCGCCGCCGGAGATGCGCCGGACCACCTGGATGCCGTACTTCGCGGCGTTCTCGGGGTCGACCTCGTTCTTGACCGACTGGAAGCTGCCGATGACGACGGCGGGCTCGTCCCACTCCCAGATCCGCAGCGTCGGACCACGGCGTCCTTCGCCGACCTCGTTGGCGAGCACCTCATCCAGCGCCAGGTGCAGCTGCGGCGACACGGCCTTGGCGTGGACGATCTGCCAGTCGTAATCGCGCCAGCTGGTCGCCTTGGCGAGCGCCCGGCGGACGGCCACGGCGACCGCCTCCGGCGAGAAGCCCAGCAGGGAGGCGCCCGCGGGGAGGGCCTCTTTCACCGCCGCGGCGATGGTCTTGGCATCCACCTCGGCCGGCAGCCCGTTCACAGCGGCGTCGATGGCCTCCAGCGCACTGTCGGGTTCGAGGAAGAAGTCGCCGGCGAGCTGGAAGTCGGCGATCCGCCCCTCCACGATCTCCAGATCCACGACGACGAGCTTTCCCCCGGGGACCTTGTACTCACCATGCATATCCCCACCCTAAGTCCCCTCCGCCCCACCATCGAGTCCACACAGATTGCACGTTCTGACCCCCGGAAACGTGCAATCTTCGTGTACTCGACGGTGGGGGGTTACACGCGGGAGGGGAAACGGGCGGTGAGCCAGGCGGTGAGGTCGGCGTAGACCTCTGCGCGGTCGGTCTCGTTGTAGACCTCGTGGCGGGCGCCCTCGTAGACGATCGTGGTCACGTCCGAGAGGCCGGAGCGCGTCCGGAAGGCGTGTTCCAGGCGCCGGGCGCTGACCGGTCCGCCCAGGGGATCGTCGGATCCCACCTGGATGAGGACCGGCAGGTCGTGCGCGAGCCGGCGGGCCGGCCGCCCGAGCAGCCGCGCCGCATCCACCGTCCCGAACAGCTTCTGGAGGGGGGTGAGCGTGGTGAGCGGGTCGTCCACGAACGCCTGGGCCACCGCGGGGTCGCGGCTCAGCCATTCCGCACCCGTGGTGCCGAGGTGGGCGTGGCGCTTGTTGAGGTCTCCGCCGTTCATAGAGCCGAGCATCCGGTAGGCCGTGCCCGACAGCACCATGGCGTCGTATTCGTCGCTGTACCGGTTGAGCAGCAGCTGCCCGATCAGCGACCCCCAGCTGTGACCCACGAAGACGAGCGGCAGGTCGGGGTTCTCCTGGCGGATGAGTCCGCTGAACGCGTGCACATCCCGCACAGCCGCACGGAGGCCGCCGGGGCCGAGCCGTCCGAGGCGGGTGGCGTCGCCGTCCCACTGCTCCATCCCGGTGCGTCCGTGGCCGAGGTGGTCGTCGGCGTACACGGCGAACCCTGCGGCGGCGAGGTGCTCGGCGAGCTCCCGGTAGCGGCCGGCGTGCTCCCCGACCCCGTGCGCGAGCTGGACGGCGGCCGCGGGCCGCGTCCCCTCGGGATGCGGAGCATAGACGTCGAAGTACACGCGGACGCCGTCGTCGTCCTCGAAGGTCCGGCCCTGTTCGCTGCGCACGGGCTCATTCTGGCGCACGCCGGGCACTTCGGGGGTTTATTTAGCCAACCTAATTTGTTAGGCTAACTATTCATGAACGGACGGCTGTCGACGCACGACCTCAGCACCGCTCTCCGCATCGCGGTGGCGCGGCTGTCGCGCCGGCTCCGCGCCGAGAAGGAGGACCACGAGCTCAGCGACTCGCAGACGGCGATCCTCGCGTACCTCGTGCGCGAGGGGCCCGGCACGATCGGCCGCCTGAGCGAGTACGAGCGCGTCACGCCGCCGTCGATGAACCGCACCGTGAACCGCCTGGAGGAGGCCGGCTACGTCGAGCGGACGGCCGACCAGGCCGACGGCCGCAAGGTCGTCGTCCTGCCGACCGAGCGCGGCGTCGAGCTGGTCGCCGAGACCCGCCGGCGGCGCGACGCCTGGCTGCACCAGCGCCTGCGCACCCTCTCCCCCGAGCAGCGGGCGATCCTCGCTCAGGCCGCCGACATCATCCGGGAGCTGGCCGAATCGTGAGCGCCATGTTCCGCTCCCTCGCCGGGGTCAACTACCGCATCTGGGCGGGCGGCGCCATCGTCTCCAACGTCGGCACGTGGATGCAGCGCACGGCACAGGACTGGATCGTCCTGACCCAGCTGACCCACAACAACGCGTCCGCGGTCGGCTTCGTCATGGCGCTGCAATTCGCGCCGCAGCTCCTGCTGCTGCCGGTGACGGGATGGGCGGCCGACCACCTGGACCGGCGGAAACTGCTCATGTTCACTCAGGGAGCGATGGGCGCTCTGGGTCTCGGCCTCGGCATCCTCACCGTGAGCGGAGCCGTGCAGCTCTGGCACGTGTACCTGTTCGCACTGGTGCTCGGCGTCGTCGCCGCGTTCGATGCCCCCGCGCGTCAGACCTTCGTCTCGGAGCTCGTCGCCGGGCCCAACCTCTCCAACGCCGTCGCGCTGAACTCCGCCTCGTTCAACGTCGCCCGCCTGATCGGCCCGGCCGTGGCCGGCCTCCTGACCGCGGCTGTCGGCGCCGGCTGGGTGTTCCTCATCAATGCGGCGACCTTCGGCGCCGTGCTGCTGTCGCTGGCCATGCTGCGGCGCGACAAGCTGTACCGGACCGAGCGCGCGACGCGATCGCGCGGTGGCCTGATCGACGGCTTCCGCTACGTCCGGCGTCGTCCGGACATCCTGGTGATCCTGGTCATGGTGTTCCTGATCGGGACCTTCGGCCTGAACTTCCCGATCTTCATCTCGACCATGTCGGTGAGCGTGTTCCATCGCGGCGCCGGCGAGTACGGCCTCCTGTCATCGATCATGGCGGTCGGATCCGTGGTCGGAGCGCTCCTCTCCGCCCGGCGCGACCGGCCCCGCGTCTCGCTGCTGTTCGCCGGAGCCGCGTTCTTCGGGTTCGGCTGCGCGCTGGCGGCGGTCATGCCGAGCTACTGGCTGTTCGCGATCGCCCTGATCGTGATCGGCGTCTCGGCACAGACGCTGATGACCACCGCGAACGGCACGGTCCAGATGACGACCGACCCCAAGCTGCGTGGACGCGTGATGGCGATCTACATGGCCATCTTCATGGGCGGCACGCCGATCGGGGCGCCGATCGTGGGCTGGGTGGCCGACACGCTGGGGCCGCGCTGGGCGCTGGGCGTCGGCGCGGCGAGCGGGTTCGCGGCCGCGCTCGTCGGCGTCTTCTACCTCGTGAAGTACCGGGGGCTGCGGGTCCGCTTCACCCGGATGCGTCCGAGCGTCGTGCTCGCGCCGCGCGAGGTGCTCCGCGAGGAGCTCGAGGAGACCGAGGCCACGGCGACGCGCACGTCTTGACGCGGCCGCACGCGGCCGGCGCGTGTGCGGACCACCCGCGACGCGGGGAGAATGGATGCGTGACCACCACCGATCTGGATGCGCTCGCCCGCCGCGCCCTCGCCCTCGCGCCCGCGGAGGGCCGCGCGATCGTGGGCATCGCGGGCAGCCCGGGCTCGGGCAAGACGACCCTCGCCCGTGCCGTCGCCGGCCGAGTGGAGGAGCTGGCCGGCCCGGGCACCGCCGTGTATCTGCCCATGGACGGCTTCCACCTCGCCAACGCGACTCTGGATGCGCTCGGGCGCCACGACCGCAAGGGCGCCATCGACACCTTCGACGGCTGGGGCTTCGTCGCCCTCCTCGAGCGCGTCCTCGCCGAGACGGGGAATCCGGTCTACGCGCCCGCCTTCGAGCGGACCGTCGACGAGCCGGTCGCCGGCTCCATCCCCATTCCGCCCGGGACCCGAATCGTGATCGCCGAGGGCAACTATCTGCTCGTCGACGCGGATCCGTGGTCCCGCATCCCGTCGCTCCTCGCCGAGAGCTGGTTCGTGGCGACGCCGGAGGAGGAGCGGATGCGGCGGCTGGTCGACCGGCACACCCGCCACGGCCGGACCCCGGAGGCGGCGACAGCCTGGGCGCGCGACGTCGATGGCGCCAATGCCGTGCTCATCGAGGCGTCGCGCACGCGCGCCACGCTTGTGGTGGGCGGCTCCGGCGGGTCCACCGGGGTCAGCGATCTGGCAGCCGCGCACGCATAGCATGGAAATATGACCTCCCCCACCCCGTCCTTCGATCGCCTGACCGTCTTCGGCGCCGACTGGTGCCGCGACTGCATCCGCTCCAAGTCCCTCCTCGATCGACTCGGCGCCGACTACGACTACATCGACCTCGTCACTCGTCCCGAGGAGGCGGACCGCGCCCAGCAGATCAGCGGCCGGACGAACATCCCGGTGATCGTCTTCCCGGATGGACGCCACCTGGTGGAGCCGACCGATCCCGAGCTCGAGGCCGCACTCCGCGCCTGACGCCACGTGTGCGTGCGGCCGGCGGGTTGCGTGCGGCTGGTGGGAGCCTCCTCGCTCCATTGATCACTCACCCTGCACAATCTCATCCAGATCACCTGTTGGACAACTGACTCGCCGCAGCGGAGAGTTGCCGATATGGACTACACACGCACC
>NZ_JBNDHX010000118.1:0-10915 GCF_056755275.1 Leifsonia sp. HAY1-4F | reverse complement strand
CCCGTTCACCGATACCGTCTGGTACATCGACCGGGAGAGGTTCCACCACTCGGTGAAGCCGCCGGTGAGCGTGTACGTGCCCGCGTCCAGGGGCAGGTGATAGGTCAGCCGGGTCGTGTTCTGGTAGAGCCCCGTCGAGTACTTGTCGGTGATGTCGGTCGCCGCCTTCGTCACCATCCCGTCGGGGTCGTAGCCCCACTGGCCGGCGGCCGGCTGCGCCTGGTCGACGGTGTCGTTGAGGAGGGTCGGGACCGACTGCTTCACCGCGGTGTACTCCGGCGAGGCGACGCCGTTCGTGCCTGCGTCGATGAAGTAGACGAGACCCATCGGGATCACCTCGTACGAGGCGACCACCGGCACCGCGTCGGCGCCGATCGTACCCGAGACGGAGAGCTTGCCGTACAGGGTGCGCTGCCGCGCGACGGATGCGTCGTCCCAGGTGACCGCCGTGTCCGCGCCGTCGACCTTCACCGTGGCGGGCAGCGCATCCTTCAGGCCCAGTGTCCCCTGCACTCCGAGGTCGCGCGGGAGCGTCTGCACGTAGGCGAGCGCGAGCCGCGCGTTGTAACCGCTCGTGCCGTTCGTGCCGAACTCGAGGTCGACGACCGCCGGCGCATCCAACGTGATGCGCTGGGCGATCGGGGTCGCCGTCCCGTTCGAGGCCGCCGTCACCGTCGTCGCCACGCCGCCGTGGACGCCCACCTTCGAGTAGATGTTCGTCGTCAGGCCGGCACGCGGCGCCTGCACCCCCACCACGTTGTAGCTGCCCGCGGGCAGGCTCAGGTGATACGTGACGGGCTTGTTGTAGTCGGCGCCGATGTAGGACGAGCCCCAGTCGGTCGGCGTGCCGGCGGCGAGGGTGGTCGCTGCGGTGGAGTATCCCCAGGTGGATCCCGGAGTCGTGCCATCCCACTTCTGGTCGGCGGCAGCGTTCTGGAGGTACGGATCGAGTCCTGCGACCGCTGCGTACGCCGACGGCGCGGAGGACGTCGATGCGCCGGAGTCGATGAAGTACGCGAGGTTCGCGGGCACCATCAGGACGACGACGCTGAAGCGCTGGTACACGCCGGCGGAGGTCTTGTCCGTCGTGCGTCCCGTCGCCGTGAAACTCCCGAGCTCGGCCGTCGAGGCGACGCCGGCGAGGGATGCGGCATCCCACGTGGTTGCCACACTCGACCCGTCGATCGACATGGTCTTCGGCAGCGAGCGGCCGGCTGTGGTCACAGCGGTCATCCCGAGATCGCGCACGTCCGTGCTGACGTCCTTCGGGACGAGTGCGTCGATCGCGGCCGTCAGCCGGGCGCCGATCGCGGCGGCACCCTCCGCGTCGAGGCCGAATGCCGACGGATCGGCGACGGCGGATCGTGCATCCGTCAGCACCGCGCTCACACGGGACCACGAGTCCGTGCCCCAATCGTCCGCGTTGAGCGCGTCGCCCTTCGCGACCGCGGCAGCGAGCGCGGTCGTGTCGACCTTCGCCGAGTCGGCGTTCGCGGTGATGACGCCCACCGCATCCACGTCGATCGGGCTCGCGTTGGCCGTCGAGAAGACCACGGTGTGCGTGCCGTTCCTCAAGCCGCGCAGCTCGAAGGCGGTGCGCTCGCTTCCGGAGGCGAGGGTCGGCGCGTTCGCGACGACCTGCTTCCCGTCCACGCTGACGTTCAATGTCGGCTTACCGGTGTTCGTACCGATGATGTCCAGTCCGGTGCCGGTGAAGGTGTACGTCATCGCCGCGCCCTGGCGCGTGCTGTTGGAGGCGGTGCGCTGGTACTCGAACATGCCTTGGCCGTTGATGTTGCTCCAGCCGCTGTCGAACTGCAGGACCGGCGTCGAGCGGTCGGCCCAGCTCGCCTGGTGCATCCCGTCGATGAGCTGCGTGTAGTACGGCGTGTAGCCGGGCACGGTGGTGACCTTCAGGTTGTCGAAGTCGACGAAGTCGAAGCTCGATCCGAGCTGGATGCGGCCGGTCGCCTGGGGTGACGGATCCGTGTACGTGGTGATCTGCTTGCCGTTGATGGATGCGCTGTAGACGGGCCCGGCGACGGTCACGGCCAGGGTGTTCCACACGCCCGCGCCGGACTGGAACGCGACGCCGGCGTCGCCCGCCACGGTGCCGCTGGAGACCGTCGTGCCGAAGCGCGCGAAGGTCCAGGCGCCCGTCGGGTCGACCTTCAGCTCGGCCGCCGAGACATTCTGCCCGTTGGCCGTCCCGCCCTGCTCCCTGGCGCCGATCGTGGCGTACTGGCCCGAGGCCGTCGCCTCGAACCGCACGTCGGCCGACACGGTGTAGTCGGCCCAGCGGCCGTCGCCGATCGTGGTCTTCGGATCGCCCCCGTTCCAGGCGCTGCCGGCCATGCCGGGGCCGACCTGCTGGCGCAGCACGCGGCCGTGCGCCGAGTCGCTGGTGGCGACGGACTCGAACGCGCCGTTCGTGTCGTCCGTGTAGCGCGGGGTGGCGCCGTTGTCGGCGGTCGACACACCCGGCGTTCCGGCCGGCTTCGCCTTGGCGCCGCGGCTGTCGAGGTAGGACTCGCCGCTGTCGACAAGCGCGCCCGTCGCGGAGTCGTAGGTCTTGACGTCGCCCTCGTCCGCGTAGTCGAAGTCGTCGGCGTAGAGGTACGCGTCGTCGGTCACGCCGTTGGTGTTGCCCGACGAGTCCGTGTCGAGCACGTCACGTCCGCCGCCCGCGGCCGTGTACTCCGTGGAGGTCGGCAGCGTGTTGCCATAGCCCGCCTTCGGCGTCAGGGAGCCGTCCGCCGCCTTCGTGGCGTGGTCGAGCGTCGTCGCGGTCAGCGTCGACCACGGCTTCACGGTGAACGTGTACGACCCGTCGGCGGCCGGCGAGATCTCGTCGACCGGCTTCAGGTAGTTCGCGTCGTACGCCTGGCCGGCATCCGCCGCCCGCGTCTCCCAGAGCTCCATCGTCTTGTCGTCGCCGAGGTTCAGTCCGTTCGCCGCGATCGTGTAGGTGCGCGTGTACTTGCTGTCGTTGACGATGACCGTCGAGAAGTCGGAGGCATCCGGCGCCGCGAGGGTCGTGTAGGAGGCTCCGCCCGTGCGGGCGCCGCTCGGCGGGTTGCCCGTGCCGAGCTGGCTGGCCGACGCCTGCGGGATCGCCCGCCAGATGCCGGCGTTGTTGTCCGAGTTCTCCCAGCCGAGCTTCGCGAACTGCGTGAACTGGGCGAGGACGTCCAGCCCGCCGTCGTAGTAGGTCCAGCCCGACCACGGGTCGCGGGCGCTCACGAGCTCCTTCGAGGAGTACTGCATCCCGTCGTAGAACGACCCGATCGCGGGCTGGAAGATGCTGAAGGTGCGGTTGGCTGCGGCGAACCCCGTCGTGATCCAGTTGCCCATCTCGAGCGCGCTGTTGGTGCCGCCGAACTGGGTGCCGTTGCCGCCGGCTTCGTCGCTCGCGTTGTTGTTCGGCCGGTCGGCCGAGTTCGAGAAGGTCGATTGACCCTCCGAGTTCCACACCTCCTTGTCGAACTGCTGCGCGAGCTTTTTCAGGTTGCCGTTGGAGTCGTCCGCGCTGCTGTAGTGGAAGCCGACCACGTCGACCGCGTTGCGCAGTGTCGGGTCCGTCGCCGTCATCGCATTGCCGAACGACAGCGGCGGGGTGCCCACCGTGTCGGCCGCAATGGTCTTGATGCGGTGGAACAGCTGCGCCTCCTCGGTGCTCGCGAAGCCGTCGTTGGGGTCGCCGGCCGTTGCGCCCTCGTACCCCGTGGTGTCGTTGCGCAGCCAGCCCGAGAACGACTCGTAGAGCGATGTGTTCGGGGAGCTGGTCTCATTCGTGTCGGGATTGATCGAGTCGACCATGATGCCGTACTCGCGGTACGCGGCGAGGACGGTGTTCTTGAACCAGATGTACTGGTCGGCATCCGTCGCCACCCACGTCGGGCGGCTCCAGCGGAGGAGGCTGACGTGCACGGTTCCCGCGGCCACCTTCTGGGCGTCGGCCGCGAGCTGGAACCCCGGCTCCCGCTGCACGTTCGGGTACTCGGCGCGGGTGCGCATCGTCGCCGCCTCCGGGCCCGTGGACGTGTTGCGGTCGTTGCCCATCTCGATCTTGACGGTGTTCATGATCGGGTGGGACCCGCCGAAGAGGGTCTGGATGAGCTGCCAGTACTTGTCGGGATGCTGCGCCTTGTAGTCCATCAGCAGGGAGCTGGTCGAGTTGCCCGAGAGCAGGCCGAAGCCCTTGAAGGTGAGCCCGTTGACGTTCGTGGCGGCCGCGGCCACGTCCGCGCCGTTCACCGTGACGACGACGGGATCGGTCACCGCCGCCTGCGCGGCGGCCGGGAGGCCGATGGATGTCGCGACCAGCGCGGCGCTCACCAGAGCGGTCAGGACGGGCCCCCGGATCTTCCGGCCGGAACTCGGGCGGAACGTCATCGCCTCGGACATCTGTGTCTCCATTCTTCGCCTCCACGATGAGGCGATATTCTTCTGCGGCTGAGGCTGCGGCTGCGGCTGCGGCCTGCGGGCCGCAGCCCGTTCAGGCGAGGTCGGTGACCGGCGCAGCATCCATGTCGTCGAACGTCTGGTTCTCGCCCGCCATCGCCCACACGAACGAGTAGGCAGCGGTCCCGACGCCCGAGTGCAGCGACCAGCTCGGCGAGATGATCGCCTGCCGGTCGGCCACGACGAGATGGCGGGTCTCCTCGCGCTCACCGAGGAGGTGGATGACGCGCGCGTCCTCCGGTACGTCGAAGTACAGGTAGCACTCGGTGCGGCGATCGTGCGTGTGAGCGGGCATGGTGTTCCACATGGAGCCGGGGTGCAGCTGCGTCACGCCCATGACGATCTGGCAGCTCGCGATGCCGTTCTCGTGGATGTACTGGTTGAGAGTGCGGCGGTTGCTCGTCACCTGGTCGCCGAGCTCCCGCACGGTGCCTTCGCCCGGCGACACCAGCGCGGCCGGGTGGCTCGTGTGGGCGGGAGCGGAGAAGAGGTAGAACTGCGCCGCGTCGCCGGCGAACGACACCTCGCGGATGCCGCGGCCCAGGTACAGGCAGGCGCCGTTCACCAGCTCGTACACCTCGCCGTCCGCCGTGACCGTTCCGGTGCCGCCGACGTTCACGATGCCCAGCTCGCGGTGCTCGAGGAAGTAGTCGCTGCGGATCTCGGGGTAGCCGCCGAGCTCCAGAACACCCCCGGCCGGAGTCGCGCCGCCGAGCACGATGCGGTCGTGGTGCGTGTAGGTGAGGCGGATCTCGCCCGGGGCGAACACCTCGGGGATCAGGTATGAGTCACGCAGCTGCTGCGTCGTCATGCCCGGGATCTGGGCAGGGTTGGTCGCGTAGCGCTGCTCGATGGGGGTGGCCATGATGCTCCTGTTCGGATGTCGGCGGATGATGTTCGGGCCGGAGGGTGTCGGCGGAGGTCAGCGGACCAGCCAGCCGCCGTCGACCGGGACGATGGCGCCGGTGACGTAGGCCGCGGCATCCGAGGCGAGGAAGACGAAGACGCCCTGCAGGTCGGCCGCCGTGCCCCAGCGCCCGGCGGGGATGCGGGAGACGATCGACGCCTCGCGTTCGGCATCGGCGCGCAGGGCGGCGGTGTTGTCGGTCGCCATGTAGCCGGGCGCGACGGCGTTGACCGTGACCCCCGAGACCGCCCACTCGTTGGCGAGTGCTTTCGTGAGCCCCGCGACCGCGTGCTTGGACGCCGTGTAGGCGGGGACGAAGACGCCTCCCTGGAAGGACAGCATCGACGCGACGTTGATGATGCGGCCGTTTCCCTGCGCGATCATGTGGCGGCCGGCGGCCTGCGAGAGATGGAAGACAGCATCCAGGTTGACGGTGAGAACATCCTCCCAGTCGCCGGCCGGATACTCCGCCGCCGGGGCGCGGCGGATCGTCCCGGCGTTGTTGACGAGGATGTCGAGTCCGCCGAGCTCGGCGACCGCCTCCGTGACGGCGTCCGCGAGCTCCTGCGGGCTCGCCGAGGCGAAGTCGCGCCGGATCGGATGCACGCGCCGACCGAGCGCGCGGATGCGGTCGGCCGTCGCGGAGGCATCGCCCCGGTCGAGGAGCGCGACATCGGCGCCGGCTTCGGCGAGCGCGATCGCGGCGCCCTGGCCGATCCCGCGGCTCGAGCCGCTCACGAGGGCGACCTTCCCGTCCAGGCGGAACGAATCGAGGATCATGCGGGGACCTCCTGCGGGGCGCCGGTCGTCGAGCGAGCGGGGTGGGAGCGCGAGGGAGCGCCCTGCGCGGACACGAAACGGGTGGTGAGCTCTCCGATCCGCGTGATACGCACGGTGACGGCATCGCCGTCCGCGAGCGGCCGGTGCGCCTGCTGGGCCCCGGGGAGCTTCTGCGGCGTTCCCGTCGAGACGACATCGCCCGGCTCCAGGGTCAGCACCTGGCTCAGATGGTGGATGACGAACGCCACGCTGAAGATCGTGGTCGAGGTCGACTGCGAGACGGTGACGACGCCGTCGCGGACCACTTCGACGAGCAGCTCCTGAGGATCGGGCACCTCGTCGGGCGTGACGACCCACGGGCCGAGCGGCGCGAACCCGTCCGAGCACTTGCCGAGGGCCCATTGGCTCTGCCGCCGCTGCCACCCCCGGTCGGACACGTCGTTGAGGATGGTGTACCCGCCGACGTGGCCGAGCGCGTCTTCGATCGAGACCCGCTGGGCTCGCTGCCCGATGACGATCGCGACCTCGCCCTCGTAGTCGACGTCGGTCGCACCGGGCGGGATCGCGACCGGGTCGCCGGGACCGGCAAGGGTGTTCGGCGTCTTGACGAAGACGTCCGGCCACTCCGGGTCGTTCGCCGCCGGGTCGACGCCGTCGGGCACGTGCCCCCGGTAGTTGTAGCCGAGGCACAGGATCTTGCCCGGCGTCACCGGCGCAGCGAGCGCCGCACTCGCGAGTGCCGGCAGGGAGGCGGCATCCGCCGTCTCGACCGCCGCACGCACCTGCGCGAGCAGGGCGTCGTCCGCGAGGATCTCCTCCACGCGCGGCGCGACCCCGGACAGGTCGAGCAGGCGATCGCCCTCCGGGCTCGAGACGACGACGGCCGGCCGGTCGCCGCCCTCCTCCCGGTAGGTCACGAGGCGCATGACAGCTCCGGCTCCGAACGTGCCCGGCTCACCAGTAGAGCCGCCATTCGGGATCGACCGTGCGCATCAGCGCCTCCAGGTAGAAGTAGTCCCCCCAGAGGGTGCCCTCGTCGACGCCGTGGTCGCCGGGGAGGTTGTAGACGCCGTGCAGGAGGAGAGCGTCCGAGACGTCATCGGCCGGCGTGTAGTTCTCGATGAGCGAGGCGAGGATGCGGTCCGCGGCTTCGGTCGCACGCGCGGCGGCCTCCGGGTCGTCCTCGGCGATGGCGAGCTCGCGGAGGCCCGACACTGCGATGGCCGCGGCCGAGCTGTCGCGCGGGGCGTCGCTGCCGTCCGTGTACACCAGGTCCCAATACGGGACATCGTCGGCGGGGAGGTGCGCGAGGAAGTACGCGGCGCACCGGCGCGACGCATCGAGGAACCGCTCGTCGCCCGTGGCGTGGAAGTTGAGGGCGAAGCCGTAGACGCCCCATGCCTGTCCGCGCGCCCAGCACGAGTCGTCGTGCGCACCCTGCTCCGTCGCACCGCGGAGCGGCTCGCCGGTCTCGACATCCCAGTAGAACGTGTGGAAGGTCGAGTCGTCCGGCCGCACGATGTGGTCGCGCAGCTGCAGCGTGTGCCGCCGGACCGCGTCGGCGTATCGTTCGTCGCCCGTCTGCTCGGAGGCCCAGGTCAACAGGGGCATGTTCATCAGGCTGTCGATGATCGTGCGGCCCGCCTGGTGCGGGTCGGAGAGGTCGCCCCACGCCTGCACGATGCCGGCCGGCTCCAGGAAGCGGGTCATCAGGTGGTCGGCTGCGGCCAGCGCGGCCCGGCGCGCATCCTCGTCCCCCGTCAGGCGCCACGCGGCGACGCACGAGAGGCTGTACAGGAAGCCGAGGTCGTGGGTGTCCAGGTCCTGACCTTGGTTCACGCGGCGCTCGAAGTCGCGCGTGTGCCGCAGGGCGGCCTCCCGGAAGGCGTCGTCGCCCGTGGCCTCCCACGCGATCCACTGCATGCCGGGGACGAAACTGGTCGTCCAGCCGTGGTTGCCTCCCTCGGGGATATCGCCCAGCGCCGGGCGCGGCGGATAGACGCCGTCATCCGTCGTGTCGTCGGGGTAGGCGGCAGCGAACTTCTCGATCGTGCGACGCGTCGTCTCGATCGCGGTCTCGAGGGCGGCGCGGGCTTCGGTCCGGATCGCACCGGCGTATCCCGGAGCGGAGGAGAGGGAGGTCATGCGTTGCGGTCCTTGTCGATTCATCGGCGGTCAGTCGGTCAGCGGCTCGGCGGCCGGAAGCACAGGGCGCAGCGTGTAGCGGCAGTCGGCCCAGATCAGGTAGAGCGCGGCAGCGGCAGTCACCCCGGCGGCGATCGCCGGAAGGTTCGCGAACAGGGCGATCTGCACGGCTCCGATCAGCAGCGACACGAGGCTGAGGTACCAGCGCCGCACGCCGAGGAGGACGGCCGCGCGGAGCACGTCCCGCAGCCGGGCGATCGGGACCTCTGCGATCGCGACCAGCGAGAGGATCGCCACCGCCAGCGCAAGGACGCTCAGCATGAGGAGCAGCGGAACGACCACGACTCCGACTGCCGAGGACGCGAGCGCGCGCACGTCGCCGAGCAGCACGACGAGGAGCGCCGCCGTGGCCGCACCGATCGCCAGCGCCTTGCGCCAGGTCGCCGCGTAGCCGCGGAGGAACGTCCGCATCGGTCCGGCGCCGTTCTGCCCCTGCTCGCGGAACACCGTGAACGCTGCACTGCAGCCGGGGGCGGCGAGCGCCGCGGTCGCAGCGAGATAGGGCCACGTCTCCGCCGGGTCGGTTCCGATGACCAGCAGGAGCAGCGGCAGGCACGCGAGGGCGAGCATCAGGTTGGTGGCAAGGCCGAGATAGACGACCTCGAAGATGGTCGAGGCGAAGCCGTGGGAGATCCGTCGCATGGCCGTCAGCCCTTCATTCCGCTGGTCGCGATGCCCTCGACGAAGTACTTCTGCCCGAAGAGGAACACGATCCCGATCGGCACGACGGAGATCACGAGGCCCGCGAACATCAGGCCGTAGTTCGCGGCGTACTGGTTGCTCACGAACGTCTGCAGTCCGAGCTGCAGCGTCCACAGGTCCGGGTTCCGCAGGTAGATGAGCGGGCCGAGATAGTCGTTCCAGACCGTGACGAACGTGAGGAGCGTGAGACTCGCCATCGCCGGCACCGACAGCGGCACCATGATGCGCCACCAGATGCCGTACTCGCTGAGGCCGTCGATGCGGGCCGCTTCCGAGAGTTCTTCGGGAATCGTCTCGTAGTACTGCTTCATCAGGAACACCCCGAAGGCGCCGAACGCCTGGAGCAGGATGATGGCCCACAGCGTGTTCGCGACGTGCAGCTTCGAGAGCATGATGAACTGCGGGATCATGTACGACTGCCACGGCACCGCGATGGTCGCGATGTACGCCAGGAAGAGCGCGTCGCGACCGCGGAACTTCACGCGCGCGAATCCGTAGGCGGCGAACGAGCCGGTGAAGACCTGGAGGATGGTCACGGCGACCGCGAGCACGAGCGTGTTCCGGATCCAGACGACGATGTTCGAGTGTGTCCAGATGTTGACGTAGTTGCTCCAGTCCCACGTCTGCGGAAGCCACTTCACTGGGACCGAGAAGACATCGTTAGCGGGCTTCAGCGAGCTCGACACCATCCAGAAGAACGGCACGAGGAGCGCGAAGGCGGCGATGACGAGAACGATGTAGCCGACCACGCGGGCGACACGGTGCAGGCGGTTGCGCGGTGCGCGACCGTCGCGCTGAGGCGGACGTTCGGCGAGCTCCTGAAGGCTCCGCTGGAGGGTGGCGGGTTCGGTGATCGCGCTCATCAGGCACTCCGTCGCTTGTTGATGAGGAACTGGATGATCGTCACGACGATGCAGATGAGGAACAGGACGATGGATGCTGCCGAGGCGTAGCCGAACTCGTTCTGCACGAACGCGGTGCGGTAGATGAACTGGGAGAGCACGAGGGTCGCGTTGCCCGGACCGCCGTTGGTCATGACCAGGATCAGGTCGAAGACCTTGAACGAGTTGATTGTGAGCATGACCGTCACGAAGAAGGTCGTCGGCCGCAGGCACGGCATGGTCACGTTCCAGAAGCGCTGCCAGACGCTCGCGCCGTCGACGCGGGCCGCCTCGTGGAGTTCGCGGGGCACCGTCTGCAGGCCCGCGAGGAACAGGACCATGTAGTACCCCATGTCGCGCCACGTGCTGACGATGACCGTGGCGGGCAGAGCCCACGTCGTGGACTGCAGCCAGGTCGGAGGGTTCGCGATGCCGACGAAGTGGAGGAGCTGGTTGATCGGGCCGTACTGCGGGCTGAACAGCAGGTTCCAGACCACCGCGATGGCGACGATCGACGTGATGTACGGGAAGAAGGCGGCCGTGCGGAAGAAGGCGACACCGCGCAGCTTGGTGTTCAGCAGCAGAGCGAGCCCCAGCGAGACGACGAACGTCAGCGGGATGTGCAGGATCGCATAGTAGAAGGTGTTGAGCACCGCGGTGTGGAACGTCGTGTCGCCGAGCAGGCGCTGGAAGTTCGCGAGGCCGGTCCAGTTGGCGGTGCCGAAGATGTTCCAGTTCGTGAAGCCGAGGTAGAACAGCGTCACGACGGGGATCAGCGTCAGCAGCGCGAAGCCCAGGAAGTTCGGCAGGATGAAGCTCCAGCCGATGAGGGAGTTGCGCCTCCGCAGTCGCGACCTGCGCCGCGGGAGGCGCGGGGTCGGCGACGTGTCGACGTCGGTGGCGATCGCCGTCATGGCTCGTCCTTACGGTTCGGGGATGTGAGGGGGTGGGGTGGGGGGGGGGGGAGGGAGACACC
>NZ_JBNDHX010000117.1:0-11023 GCF_056755275.1 Leifsonia sp. HAY1-4F | reverse complement strand
GCCTCGTCACCAAGGCGACGGAGGGCCGCAAGACCGTGTACGCCATCACGGATGCCGGGCGGGCGGAGCTGGAGGCCCGCCGTCCCGAGCTGGACGCGATCGAGGACGAGGTCACCGACTCGGTGCGTCGCCTCGCCGACGAGGTCCGGGCCGGCGTCAACGACGCGATGCGCTCCCTCCGCGCCGAACTGGCGTCCGCTGCGCGCGAGGCCAAGCGCAACGCCGACCGAGTCGACCCGCGCCAGGAGTCGCGCGACGCCGGCCGGGATGCGCGGGCCGCCGGCAACGCTGCGGCTCGTGAGGCGGATGCCGTCCTCACCGAGTTCCGGCAGCAGCTCCGGACCGACCTTCGCCACCAGGCGGCTCGCGGCGCACTCCCAGCCGACGTGGTCCCCCTTCTCAAGGGCGAACTGGATCGCGTGCGGCGGGTGGTCGTGGAGGCGCTGGGACGTCGCTAGCGCATCCACGGTTGGCCTCGGGTTGAGGAAAGAATCAGGAGATGCTCATCCAGCTCCCAGTGACACCGTTGCCGGTCGCTCCGCCGCGCGAATCCGCGGCGGGGCGGTCCGCGGCGGGGTAGACCCAGTGTTTGCAAAGGACTCGCGCTCGGTCGCCGCGACGCGCCGACTTGACAGTGCATTGCCAGCGAGTATGCTCGCACCTCGTGACAACTGAGGGGCGATCCCCGAAGCGCTGGTTGATCGGCGACCCGCTTCCGAGTGAAAAACTCGAAGGACAGCTGCTTCCGAAGCACCTCGCCCTACCCATTTTCGCGTCGGACGCCCTGTCGAGCGTCGCCTACGCTCCGCAGGAACTCCTGATGATCCTGCTGCTCGGCGGCCTGGCCTTCCTGACCTTCGCCCCCTGGGTCGCAGCCGCGGTCGTCGTGCTCCTCATCACGGTCGTGCTGAGCTACCGGCAACTGGTCAAGGCGTATCCGTCGGGTGGCGGCGACTACGAGGTCGCGCACAAGAACCTGGGTGAGAAGGCCGGGCTCGTCGTCGCCTCCGCCCTGCTCGTGGATTACGTGCTGACCGTCGCCGTCTCGGTCGCGTCGGGCGTGGACAACGTGATCTCCGCGCTGCCGTTCCTCGCGCCCTGGCGCGTCGGCCTCGCCATCGCCTGCGTGATCGTCCTCGCCGCGGTCAACCTCCGGGGCGTGCGCGAGTCGTCCAAAGCCTTCGCCCTTCCGACCTACATCTTCATCGGCAGCATCGCGCTGATGGTCGTGACCGCGCTCGTTCGCACCGTGTTCGGGAGCGCCCCGGTCGCCGAGTCGGCCGGCTATCAGGTCCACGCCACATCGCTGACGCAGGCAGCAGTCGTGCTCCTGCTGCTCCGCGCCTTCTCGAGTGGATGTTCGGCCCTGACGGGTGTGGAGGCTGTCGCCAACGGCGTTCCCGCCTTCCGCACGCCCAAGATCCGCAACGCGCGCGTGACGCTCGGCCTCATGGGCGGCATCGCGATCACCCTCTTCGCAGGCCTCACCGCGACCGCGCTGATCAGCGGGGTGCACTACGCCGAGAATCCGTGCGACCTGCAGGGATGGGCGCAGTGCGCCACCGAGCCCCAGCGCAGCCTGATCGCGCAGATCGCCGCGGCGACCTTCGGCAACAACACGATCTTCTTCTTCCTGGTGCAGGCCGCGACCGCCGTCGTCCTGCTGCTGGCGGCGAACACGGCGTTCAACGGGTTCCCACTGCTCGGGTCGGTGCTCGCCCGCGACTCGTACGCGCCCAAGGCGCTCAACACGCGTGGCGATCGCCTCGTCTACTCGAACGGGATGATCGTGCTGGCGCTGGCCGCCACCGTCCTGCTCGTCGTCTACCAGGCGAACCTGACCCAGCTGATCCAGCTGTACATCATCGGCGTCTTCGTGTCGTTCACGCTCGGGCAGTCCGGCATGGTGCGGCACTGGATCGCGCTGCTGCGCACCGGCGGCCAGACCGGCCGGGAGCGCAGCGCCATCGTCCGCTCGCTCTGCATCAACGCGTTCGGAGCATGCCTCACCGCTGTCGTCCTCATCGTGGTGACGATCACCAAGTTCACGCACGGCGCGTACCTGGTGTTCATCTTCATGCCGATCCTGTGGTTCCTGATGCTCGGGGTGAACCGGTACTACCGCGACGTCGAGAAAGAGGTCGAAGTCGACCCGGTCACCACCTTCGGAAGCGTCGGAGACCACGCGATCGTCCTCATCGGCAAGATGCAGAAGCCGGCGCTGAAGGCGCTCGACTACGCGATCGCCGCGCGCCACGACTCCATCGAGGCCGTGCACGTCTCCATCGACGAGGACGCGACGCAGAAGCTGCAGCGGCAGTGGATCGAGCAGAACATCCACGTGCCCCTCACGATCATCGAGTCGCCGTACCGCGACTTCGGTATCCCGCTGGTCAAATACCTCAAGCACCGGCGCGAGGAGCACGGCTCCGAAGTCGTCACGGTGTACCTGCCGCAGTACATCGTCGGACACTGGTGGGAGGCGATCCTCCACAACCACCGCGCCCGTCGGATCAGCAGGCAGCTGATGCTGTGCCACGGCGTGACGGTGGCTCTCGTGCCGTGGCTGCTGGACTCGTCGTCCCTGATCTATGGGCGCCGGTCGCGGCCGCTGCCCGGGCAGGACCGTCGCGGCGAGCCCGTGCGTCCCGTCGCACGCCGGCCGCTGGTGCCGGCGTCCCGCGCGCACACGCGCATCCACATCCACGAGGTCCCGCTGAACGGAGCCGAGCCGCCGGAGAGCGTGGAGTCGATCGCGGCGACGATCCCGGAGCCGGTGGAGCAGGGCGCGAGTCAGCCCGCCGCGCCTGCCGCCGCGCCTGGCACCGCGCCGTCCGCGACGGCCCCGCAGAAGAAGGTCCCAGCGCGAGCGAAGCGCTGACCTGCCTGCCCACTCGTCACGAATTTCGCGTTTTCGCGCCTCAGAGTGCACATTCGTGACGAATCTCCGATCGTGCGTGCGCGACCGCTTGACCTTGACGTAACGTCAACTCCTAGCGTGGGTGATGCACCGCACGGGAGGAGGAGGACATGGACTGGTCCATCCAGGACATCGCACGGATCGCCGGTACCACCAGCCGCACGTTGCGCCACTACGACGCGATCGGGCTGCTGAAGCCCAGTCGCGTCGGCGGCAACGGCTACCGGTACTACGACCGCGACTCGCTCGTGCGGCTGCAACGCATCCTGCTGCTCAGGGAGCTCGGTCTCGGCCTCGATGCCGTCGGCCGGGTGCTCGACGACCGGATGGATGCGGTGCCCGCCCTGCGCGACCACCTCGAGTGGCTCCGCGCGGAGCGGCAACGGCTGGCGCGGCAGATCGCGTCGGTCGAATCGACGATCCACGCGGTGGAGGAAGGAGAAGAGATCGTGGCCGAGCAGATGTTCGACGGATTCGATCACACGCAGTACAAGGACGAGGTCGAGGAGCGCTGGGGGAAGGAGGCCTACGCGGCCTCCGACCGGTGGTGGCGCAGCAAGAGCCCGGAGGAGCGTGCCGAGTGGCAGTCCCGCCAGGAGCGGCTGGCCGCCGACTGGCAGGCTGCCGCGGCGAGCGGCGTCTCACCGGACTCGGAGGAGGCCCAGGAGCTGGCGCGCCGTCACGCCGAATGGCTGGCCGGCATCCCGGGGACCCCGGGCTACGGCACCGGCGCTCCCGCTGCCGCGTACCTCACGGGACTCGGCGACATGTACGTCGCCGACGACCGCTTCGCGGCCAACTACGGAGGAACCGCCGGCGCCACCTTCGTCCGGGACGCCCTCCGCCACTACGCCGCGACGCACCTCGCCTGACGCTCGCCGACAGCCCCACCATCGAGTACACGGAGACTTGCACTTTTGGTCGCCAAAACGTGCAATCTCTGCGTACTCGATGGTGGGGCGCGGGTTCGCGGGTCAGGGGTGACGCGGGCGGCGTGCGAGGCGGTCGTCCAGCCAGTGGGCGGCCACGAGCCGGGACGGACGGGCTGACGCGACGGAGTCGGGAGCGGGGGCGGCGCGGTCGGGCTGCGGAGCGCGGACGAAGGGGGAGTCGGCGCGGGCGTCGCGAGCCCGCGCGGCCCGGTCGGACTCGAGCAGGATGCCGTCGCGCACGTCGAAACGGACGGCATCCCGCTCGTCCTCGATGCCGGCCGACTGCTCGGCCGTTCCCTCGAGCTCGCGCTCCAGCGCCGCCGCAGACGTGGCAGCGTCCTGCGGCAGGCGGATCGCGAAGAACGGGAGGGTGATGCTGCACAGCGGCCCGACCAGCAGCGCGAACGCGAGCGTCCCGACGCCGACATTCCCGCCCAGGACCCACCCGATGATCAGGGCGGTCACCTCGATGGCGGTTCGCACCATCCAGATCGGCCGGCCGGTGCGGGCGTGCAGACCCGTCATCAGGCCGTCGCGCGGGCCTGGCCCCATCCGCGGACCGATGTAGAGGCCGGTCGCGACGGCGAGCAGGGCGAGCCCGGCCGCGAAGAACAGCACCTGCGCCCACAGCTCGGTCTGCTGCGGCAGCAGGTCGAGACCCAGCTGGGCGCTGGGGCCGATCAGCAGCACGTTCAGGATGGTGCCGAGCCCGGGCCGCTGACGCAGGGGGATCCAGAACGCCAGCACCACGAGCCCGACGAGGTTGGTGACCCACCCGAACGCGATGCCGGCCTTGAACGACAGTCCCTGGGCCAGGACGTCCCACGGAGACAGCCCGATGCCGGCTCGCACCATCAGCGCGATCGCGATCCCGTAGAGGAACAGGCCGACGAGCAGCTGGATGAGGCGGCGGGTGAGGAGGCGGGCGGTCATGGACACAATCCAATCGCTGGATTGGACTGGCGGCAAGATGCCAATTCACCTAAAGTGGCCTGCATGACGGATGCGCAACTCACCGCCCGCTCCCTGGAGCTGCTCCTCGGCACCTGGCGGACGGGTGGTGCGGGCTACCAGGCGCTCGCCGACCGCATCCGGCTGCTCGTGCTCGACGGCCGCATCCCGATCGGCACACGCCTCCCGGCCGAACGCGACCTGGCCGGACGCCTCGAGCTCAGCAGGACGACGGTGGCCTCCGCCTACCGTCAGCTGCGCGAGGGTGGGTTCATCGACAGCGTCCGCGGCTCCGGCAGCATCGCGCGACTTCCCGGAAAGGCCCTCACCCTCCCGACGGCCGGGGGAGAGGGGATGCTCGACTTCACCAAGGCGTCCCTCCCGGCGGCGTCCCCCCTCGCGGCGGCCGCCCGAGCGGCGGCCGACGAGCTTCCGCGTTTCCTCTCCAAGCCAGGCTACGATCCCGTCGGCCTGCCGCACCTGCGCGAGGCGATCGCCGCGCGCTACACGCTCCGCGGCCTGCCCACCACGCCTGACCAGATCCTCGTCACGGTCGGCGCGCAGCAGGCGATCGCCCTGATCGCGCGCACGTTCCTCAGCCGAGGCGACCGCGTCGCGATCGAGGTTCCGACGTATGTGCATGCCATCGAAGCGATCCGTCTCGCGGGCGCCCGGCTCGTGCCCCTGACGGTCACAGTGCCCGAAGAGGGTCCGCACCGGATCGGCGACGAGCCGGACGGATGGGATGCCGAGGCCATCGAGCAGACGTTCCGCCGCGCCAATCCGGCGCTCGCGTACCTCATCCCGGACTTCCACAATCCGACGGGCGCCTCGATGTCGCCGCAGACGCGCGAGCGCGTGCTCGCGGCCGCTGCCGCCCACGGCGCCATCGTCGTCGCGGACGAGACCACTGCGGAACTCGACATCGACCGGCCGGGCGAGTACCTGCCGATGCCGCGTTATGCCGATGCGACGTCAACAGGGGCTCCCGTCATCCTGATCGGCTCCGCGAGCAAGATGCTCTGGGGCGGGCTGAGGATCGGATGGATCCGCGCCGCGCGCTCGCACATCCAGCGCCTGATCGCCGCCAAACCGGCTACGGATCTGGGCACCCCTGTGCTCGAGCAGCTCGTCGTCGCGCACCTGGTGCCGCAGCTCGACGCGATCAAGGAGGAGCGCCGCGAGCAGCTGCGACAGGGTCGCGAGACCGTTCATCGGCTCGTGGGCGAGCGGTTCCCGGAGTGGTCCGTGCCGCTCGCGCACGGCGGTCTCACCGCGTGGGTGGGCCTCGGCGCGCCGGTCAGCTCCGCCCTGGCGCTCGCCGCGCGCAGCCACGGACTGCTGATCGCTGCCGGGCCCCGGTTCGGGATAGACGGCGCCTTCGAGCGGTTCGTGCGCATCCCGATCACGTATTCGGCCGAGGAGTACGAGCGCGCCTTCACCGCCCTCTCGGGAGCCTGGGCGGTCGCCGCGAACGAGCCCGCGCCCTACTTCGATGCGGGGTCGCTGCCGAGCGTCGTCTGAGTGGATGCGGTGCGCGGGTCCTCATCCGGCGGCTCGGCCGCGATGTCGTACCCCGGCATGAAGCCAGCGCTCATCGTCGGCTGGCATACTTCCGTTGCGCCACCGTCGATGTGGTGCCCTGAAACCTGAGTTCCTGGGGGAACACCCGTGCATCTCCTCGCCGTCCTGAGCATGAAGAACCGCGCGCTGATCGCGCTCATCACGATCGTCGCCGCGATCTTCGGAGGCCTGGCGCTGAGCAACCTCAAACAGGAGCTCATCCCGTCGATCACCTTCCCCCAGCTCGTGGTGCTCACCAGCTATCCCGGAGCGTCGCCGGAGGTCGTCAACCACGACGTCAGCACCCCCGTGGAGGCGGTGATCCAGGGTGTCCCGAACCTCGACAGCACCAGCGCGGTCAGCAGTACCAACCAGTCGATCATCACCGCGAAGTTCACCTACGGGACCGACCTGGCCACGGCCGAGCAGAAGATCGATCAGGCGATCAATCGCATCTCTTCGACCCTCCCGGCCGGCGTGCAGCCGCAGGTCCTCTCGGGCAGCATCGACGACCTCCCGGTCATCCAGCTCGCGGTCACCGGCGGCAGCGATCAGCGAGCGCTCGGGAATGACATCACGAAACTCGTCCTTCCCGACATCAAGGATCTGAAGGGCGTCAACGACGCCAAGCTGATCGGCGAGGTCGGTCGTCGCATCACGATCACGCCGGACCCCGTGAAGCTCGCCGCGGCCGGGATGTCGTCCTCGGCCATCAAGGACGCCCTCCAGCAGAACGGCGTGCTCATCCCCGGCGGCGACATCACCGAGAGCGGCAGCACCCTATCCATCCAGTCGGGGGCTCAGCTGTCGTCGGTGGGGGACATCGCCGCGCTTCCGCTCATCCGCTCTGCGGGTGCGGGCGCGGGCGCAGGTGCAGGTGCGGGCGCGGGCGCCGGTGCTGCTGCAGGTGCAGGAACAGGTGGCACCGCCGCGAACGGTGGCGCTGCCGGTCGCGGTCAGACTGCGGCTGCGCCCGCCGCCACCCCTCCCACTCCCCACACGATCGGTGACGTCGCGACCGTCGCCGAGACGGACGACCCGATCACCTCCCTGTCCCGGGTCGACGGCAAGCCCGCCCTCACCGTCGCGGTCACCAAGCTCCCGTCCGCGAACACCGTCGAGGTCTCGCACGCCGTCAACGGCCTCATCCCGAATCTGGAGAAGAAGCTCGGCGGTGACGCCACGGTCACCGTGGTCTTCGATCAGGCGCCGTTCATCTCGCAGTCGATCAACTCGCTCACCGAGGAGGGGATGCTGGGTCTCGCGATGGCGGTCGTCGTCATCCTGGTCTTCCTGCTGTCGATCCGCTCCACGATCGTGACCGCCATCTCCATCCCGACCAGCGTCCTCATCACCTTCGTGGTGATGTGGGGGACCGGGTACACGCTCAACATCATCACGCTCGGTGCCCTCACGATCGCCATCGGTCGCGTGGTGGACGACTCCATCGTCGTGATCGAGAACATCAAACGGCAGCTCGTTCCGGGCGCCGACCGCGGCGTGACCATCGTGCGTGCCGTGCGGGAGGTCGCCGGCGCGATCACCGCATCCACCATCACCACCGTCGCCGTCTTCCTCCCGCTCGCGTTCGTGGGAGATACGACGGGCGAGCTGTTCCGACCGTTCGCGCTGACCGTGACCATCGCGCTGTTGTCGTCGCTGCTCGTCGCCCTGACGATCGTGCCCGTGCTCGCCTACTGGTTCCTGCGCGCGCCGAAGCCGCGCACGAACGAGAGCGCCGAGCGCGTGGAGGCTGCGCACCTCTCCATCGAGGAGGCCACCGCCTCGGGCGTTGACGAGCTCGAGCATCCCTCGCGCCTCCAGGCGGGCTACCTGCCGATCATCCGGTGGACCGTGAAGCACTCGTGGGTGACCATCGTCGCGGCGGTGGTCGTGCTCGGACTCACCATCCTGGTCTCCCCCTTGGTGAAGACCAACTTCCTCGGATCGAGCGGTCAGAACTCGCTCACCGTCACCCAGACACTCGCTCCAGGCGCGAGCCTGCAGGCCAAGGACGATGCGGCGCGGGTCGTGGAGCAGAAGGTGCGCGACACGAAGGGCGTCAAGACCGTCCAGGTCTCGATCGGCTCCAGCGGCTCCTCCCTGCGGGATGCGTTCACGGGCGGAAGCGGTGGGACCACTTTCTCGATCACGACGGACCCGGACGCCGACCAGGCGAAGCTGCAGAGCACCATCCAGGACGAGCTCGCGGCGATCAAGGGACAGGGCACGATCGCCCTGTCCGCCTCCAGCGGCTTCGGCCCCTCCAGCAACATCCAGGTCGACATCACCGCGAGCAACGGCGCGGACCTGCAGAAGGCCACGGATGCTGTGGTCGGGCAGCTGAAGAACAAGGCGTCCCTCAGGCAGGTCGCCGACAACCTGAGCGCCTCCCTCCCGTACGTCGCCGTCAGTGTGGACCGGGAGAAGGCGGCGGCCGCCGGGCTCAGCGAGGTGGCCGTCGGCGGCATCGTGTCCCAGGCGATGCAGCCGACGCAGGAGGGCACGGTCGCGATCGACAACACGACGCTGAAGATCTACCTGCAGACGGCGAACCCGCCGACGACGGTGGCGGGCCTGGCGCAACTGCCGATCCCGACCGCTGCGGGCGTCGTCCCGCTCGACACGCTGGCGACCGTGAAGCAGGTCGACGGGCCGTCGACCGTCACCACGCAGCGCGGCCTGCGCACCGCGAGTGTGACTGCGACGCCGGCGACCGACAACCTGAGCACGGCGAACGCGGACGTGTCCGCCGGACTCAAGGCGGCGAAGCTCCCCGTCGGTGCGAGCGCGAAGATCGGTGGGGTCTCCTCGAGCCAGTCGGATGCGTTCAGCCAGCTCGGCCTCGCACTGCTGGCGGCCATCCTCATCGTCTACATCGTCATGGTGGCGACGTTCCGGTCGCTGCGCCAGCCGCTGCTGCTGCTGGTCTCGGTGCCGTTCGCGGCGACCGGAGCGATCCTGCTGCAGCTCGCATCCGGCATCCCGCTGGGGGTGGCATCCCTCATCGGACTGCTGATGCTCGTCGGCATCGTGGTGACCAACGCGATCGTGCTCATCGACCTCGTGAACCAGTACCGCAGGCGCGGGCTCAGCGTCGCGGATGCGGTGGCGCACGGCGCCTCCCGTCGTGTGCGTCCCATCCTGATGACGGCGCTGGCCACCATTGCGGCGCTGACGCCCATGGCGATCGGCGTGACCGGGCATGGTGGTTTCATCTCCCAGCCCCTCGCCATCGTCGTGATCGGCGGGCTCATCTCCTCGACCGTGCTGACGCTCATCGTGCTGCCGACGCTGTACAACCTCGTGGAGGGCCGGCGCGAGCGCCGTGCAGCGCGGAAGGCGGCGAAGGCGGCGGCCCGCGCCGGGCGGGTGGCGGATGGAGGTGCCGGGCCTTCCGGTGGCGGTCCGCGTGTCGGCGGTCGGGGCCCGGAGCGTCCGTCCGGCGACTCCGGCGACTCCGGCGAGTCCGGCGACTCCGGGAACGGGACGCGCCGCTCGCCGGACGCTCCGGAGCCCCCCGTGTTCACGCAGCCGGTCGGTGGGACGCAGATCTGACCCGGTCCGGGATCCCAGACGGCTCGTCGTGCCGCCGCACCCGCCGGGGTTTCGCGGCTCGCTAGGGTCGCGGGTATGAGCGCACAAGTCCTCTCCGCCGATCCGCTGTGGCCCCGGGCGGGAGGATGGCCTGCGCTGGGCCGGGACGGTGCCGATCTGACGCTGATCGGCATCCCGACGCATGAGACGTCGCTGTCGCCGACCGGCGCCCACGCCACCCCGGCAGCGGTTCGGGATGCGCTGCGGCGGTACTCGGCGCACGCCGCGGGACTCGAGGTGGAAGCCCTGCGCTTCGCGGATGCGGGCGACGTCGCATCGCCCGACGGACCGGAGGGCCGCGAACGCGCGCGTGCGGCGATGGCCGCCGCGGTCTCCGCATCCCGGCTGACCGTGGCCGTGGGCGGCGACAACTCCCTGACCGTGCCGGCGGCGCTCGGCGCAGCGGGGGATGCGTTGGGGACGGCCGGACTGATCACCCTCGACGCGCACCACGACCTGAGGAACGGTACGTCGAACGGATCGCCGGTCCGTGAACTGCTGGAGGCCGGGCTCGACGGGAGGCGGATCGTCCAGATCGGGATCGCCGACTTCGCGAACTCGGCCGCCTACGGCCGCCGGGCGGCAGACCACGGCATCACGGTCATCCCGCGCGACGCCCTGCACATGAGGCCGCTGGATGACGTGATGGCGGAGGCGCTGGAGATCGCGGGCGCGGCGGGCGGTCCCATCCACGTCGACCTGGACGTCGACGTGTGCGACCGGTCGGTCGCGCCTGGCTGCCCGGCGTCCGTTCCGGGCGGCCTCGCCGCCTGGGAACTGCGCCGTCTGGCCCGCCTGGCCGCCGCGTCCCCGAGCGTGCGCTCCGTCGACATCGCCGAGGTCGACGCGACCGCCGACACCCCCGACCAGCGCACCGTCCGCCTCGCCGCGCTCCTCATCCTCGAGTCCGCCGCCGGCCTCGCCTCCCGCTGAGCCCCACCGTCGAGTACACAAAGACTGCACGCAAAACGCGCTGTAGCCGTGCAATCTTTGCGGACTCGACGGTGGGGCGCGGGGCGGGGGCTGTCTCTTATACACATCTGACGCTGCCGACGACGGA
>NZ_JBNDHX010000116.1:0-11174 GCF_056755275.1 Leifsonia sp. HAY1-4F | reverse complement strand
GGGCGTCGCGGACTACCTGACCCGCAACGGCGGCGGCGACGCCGAGCTGTTCGCCAAGCTGATCTACACGCGCGGGGGCGCGAGGGCAGGGGGCTAGGCGGTCTCGCGGATGCGGAAGGCGTCGTCGCCCTCGGGCGGCAGGTCGGAGACGGCGACGGCGTCGACGGCGGCGCCCGGCGGTCCGCGGCGCAACCAGTCCAGCATCCGGTCGACCTGCTCCGGCTCGCCCTCGATCTCGGCCTCGACGGTGCCGTCGCTCCGGTTGCGCGCCCAGCCGCGCACGCCGAGCCGGTGCGCCGCCTCGCGCGCGCCCCAGCGGAACCCGACGCCCTGCACGCCGCCGGTCACGATCGCTCTCCTCCGGATCACAGCACCATTCTGCTCCCGGCCGGATGAGCTTCAATGGGAGGATGACCGCACCCTCGATCCCGGCCGCCGAACGCATCCCGGACCTCCGCTCCGACCTGATCGCAGCCGGATTCGGGGTCGACGCACTCACGGAGTTGTGGGGCGAGGAGGCCGCGGACGCCCTCCACCGGGGTCAGCGGGTCCCGGCGGAACGCGCGCTCGCACGGCGTGCAGCCTCCCCGCTGTCGACGCTCGCGCGGCTGTTCGTCCTCGGCGTCCCGGTGGCACGCGAGGCGGCCGCGGCAGCATTCCCTGCGCTGGGCATCGACGGCGCCATCGCCCTCGGGCTCGTCGCGACCGGCCGCGACGATGCCGCCACCCCGGGCGCCTCCAGAAACGCCCGCGACGCCGCCGCCACCCCCGACGCTCCCACCACCGCCGCGCCCGCCGACACCGTGACCCCCGCCGTCGACCTGCGCCCGTACGCCTTCGTGGGTGCGGCCGGTCCCGCCGAGTGGTGGATCGTCTCCGACCTCGGCGAGCTCGCCCTCGGCCACGCCCTCCCCAAGGATCACGTGCTCGGCGTCGGCGGCGCCTCCCTCACCCTCAGCGGGCTCATGCTGCAGGATCCCGTGGAGAGCGTCCTCGACCTGGGGACGGGATGCGGCATCCAGGCCATGCACGCCGCCCGGCACGCGCGCCGCGTCGTCGCCACCGACATCTCGCCGCGGGCGCTGCGCCTCGCCGCGCTGAATCTGGCGCTCAACGAGATCGACGGCGTCGAGCTGCGTCTCGGGAGCATGTTCGAGCCCGTCGCCGCGGAGCGGTTCGACCACATCGTGTCCAACCCGCCGTTCGTCATCACTCCGCGCGTGGAGGGCGTCCCCGCCTACGAGTACCGCGACGGAGGGATGGTCGGCGACGGCCTGGTCGCCTCGTTCGTGAGTGGGTGCGGCGACCACCTCACGCCCGGAGGCGTCGCCCAGCTGCTCGGCAACTGGGAGTACCGGGGCGCCGGCGACGGGCTGGAGCGCGTCCGGGAGTGGGTGGATGCCTCCACGATTCCGCTCGACGCCTGGGTGATCGAGCGGGATGTGGAGGATGCCGTCCGGTACGCCGAGACCTGGATCCGCGACGGCGGCACCCGCCCGGGCACCCCCGCGTTCGACCGTCTGCTCGGGGCCTGGCTGGACGACTTCGAGGGACGCGACGTCCGCTCGGTCGGCTTCGGCTACCTGCTGCTGCGGCGGGTGGGCGCGGTATCCGGTCGGGATGCGGACAGTGGCCCGGAGCGGGCCGGATGGGTGGATGCGGTGCCGACGCTGCGCCGGTTCGAGCGCCTGCACGGATCCGTCGGCGCGAACGAGGCCGGCCTCGGCGTGCACCTCGGCGAGGCGCTCGCGGCGCACGATCTTCAGGCGGTTCTCGACGACGACGCCCTCGCCCGGTTGCGGCCCGTCCTCGCCGGCGACGTGACCGAGGAGCGGCACCTGTGGCCGGGCGCCGACTCACCGACTGCGATCCTGCTCCGTCAGGGCGGCGCCTTCGGGCGCGTCGTCTCGGCGGACACCGGTCTCGCCGCCCTCGTCGGTGCCTGCGACGGCGAACTGACCGTCGGCGCCATCGTCGCGGCACTCGCGCAGCTGCTCGAGGTGGATGAGGACGCCCTGCGCGGCGAACTGCTCCCCGCCGTCCGCGGCCTCCTCGTGGACGGCTTCCTGCACGCCTGACGCGTCAGTCCGGAACCGCCCCCGCCGCACGCCTGACGCGTCAGTCCGGAACCGCCCCCGCCGCACGCCTGACGCGTCAGTCCGGAACCGCCCGTGCAGCGCGGTCGACCGGCAGGAGCGTCACCTCCGCGAGCCGCCCATCCACCACCTCGACCCGCAGATACGTGCACTCCGGCTGGCGCCGCCGGTCCGTGGGCGAGCCGGGGTTCAGCAGGCGCAGGCCGCGCGGGCTCACCGTGTCCCACGGGATGTGCGAGTGCCCGAAGACGAGCACATCCGCCTCCGGGAAGTCCCGCTCGCACCGCAGTTCGCGGCCCGTCGCCGGCCCGGTCTCGTGCACGACCGCGAACCGGACCCCCTCGAGCGAGGTATCCGCCACCTCCGGCAGCCGCCGGCGCAGCTCCGGCCCGTCGTTGTTGCCGTAGACGCCGACCAGCCGGCGCGACCGCTGCTCCAGAAGGTCGAGCGTCGCCGCATCCACCCAGTCGCCGGCGTGGATGACGACGTCGGCCGCATCCACTTCGGCCAGCACCTGGGCGGGCAGCGATCGGGCGCGCTTCGGGATGTGGGTGTCGGAGATCAGGAGGAGCCTCACGTCCGTTCACGATACGCACGCCCGCGGAACGGGGCTAGTTTCGCAGTATGGACCCACGCAACCTCGGAAACAGCGGAACGATCGTGTCGGAGTTCGCCCTCGGCACCATGACCTTCGGAGCGGAGGCGGACGAGCGCACCTCGCACGCCATCCTGGAGCGCTACCTCGACGCCGGCGGCAACTTCATCGACACCGCCGACGTGTACTCGTCCGGCGCGTCCGAGTCGATCATCGGGCGCTGGCTGGGCCGGCACCACGGCCGCCGCGACGGCATCGTGATCGCGACGAAGGGCCGCTTCCCGATGGGCGCCGGGCCGAACGACCTCGGACTCTCCCGCACGCACCTGCGGAACGCGCTCGACGCCTCCCTCCGTCGCCTCGGCGTGGAGCACATCGACCTCTACCAGCTGCACGCCTGGGATGCGCTGACGCCGATCGAGGAGACGCTGCGGTTCCTCGACGATGCCGTCACCGCGGGCAAGATCTCGTACTACGGCTTCTCGAACTACCTCGGCTGGCAGCTCACCAAGGCCGTGCACGTCGCCCGCGCCAACGGCTGGGCGCCCCCGGTCACGCTGCAGCCGCAGTACAGCCTGATCGTGCGCGGCATCGAGCACGAGGTGGTGCCGGCGGCTCTGGATGCGGGCGTCGGCCTGTTGCCCTGGTCGCCGCTCGCCGGCGGCTGGCTGAGCGGGAAGTACCGCCGCGACGAGCCGCCGACGGGCGCCACGCGCCTCGGCGAGAACCCGACCCGCGGCATGGAGGCCTGGGAGGCCCGGAACGCGGACCCGCACACCTGGGAGATCATCGACGCGGTGGATGCGGTGGCGCGCGAGACGGGGGCGTCCGCGTCGCAGGTGTCGCTGGCGTGGCTGAGCGACCGCCCGGCGGTGACCTCCGTCATCCTCGGCGCACGCACGGTCGAGCAGCTGGAGGACAACCTCGGTGCCGCCGACCTGGAGCTGACCGACGAGCAGCGCTCCCGGCTGGAGGCGGCGAGCACCCCCCGCGCGGAGGTCTACCCCTACGGAGAGCAGGCCGTCCAGCAGCGACACCGCAGGCCCGAGGGCGGTCGCTGAGCCGGGCTAGGTGCGCGCGGGTCCGTGCTTCCGCGCCAGGGGACCGGGTCAGCGGAGGGCGTCGAGGCCGGCGAGGAGGTCGCGGGCGGCGGCGCTGACCGAGGCCTGCGGGGTGCGCAGACCGACGACGACGTCGGCCGTCCGGTCGTCGGAGGTGCGCATCCTGAGCACCGCGATCCGCAGCTCCACGGTGCCGCCCGGGATTCGGTGGCCGCTCAGCGAGAGCACGTTCGACGAGAACGTCAGCGACGTCCACTCGTCGGCGGCCGCCGTCGCATCCTCCGCGATTCCGGCCAGCCACGCGGCCAGGTCCCGCGCTTCGTCCCGGGTGAGGCAGGGGGAGTTTGTGAGCGACCAGCGGCGGGCGCCGTCGTCCACGGCGACATCGGCGAGCACCCGGTCGTCGTCCGGCTGGAGGGCGGTCGGGCGCAGCTCGATGCTGCGCTCGCCTCCGTCGTCCTGCAGCCTCACGGTGCGCTCGGCACCACGGTGAGCACGCGCTCGATGTACTCGAAGAAGGCGTTCATGAAACCGCGGAGGAAGTCTTCCGTCCCGGCCTCGGTGACCGTGCCGTCCTCCTCGATCAGCCCGGGGCGCATCCAGATGTAGGCCTCCGGAGCGTTCATCTGTGGCGCCTGCAAGAAGCTGAGGACGCTGCGCAATTGCTGCTGCGCGACGGCCGTCCCGATCTGGCCGGTGGAGGCCCCGATCACGGCGGTCGCCTTGCGCGCGATCACATTCTCGCCATACGGACGGCTCGCCCAGTCGATCGCATTCTTCAGCGCGCCCGGGATGCCCCGGTTGTATTCGGGCGTGACGAAGAGCAGCGCATCCTGTTCGGCGATCAAGGCTTTGAACTCGCGGGCCTCGGGCGGGTAGTCGCTGTCCAAGTCCCGGTTGTACAGCGGCAACCCGCCGATCGGGATCTCGGTGAACTCGAGATCGGTGGGTGCCAGCCGCAGCAGGGCTGTCGAGAGGATGCGGTTCACGGACTTCGCGGAGAGGCTTCCCACGACGTAGCCGACACGGTACGGAGGCTGGAGTTCGTTGATCGTGGCCATGAGTGCCATGCTGCCCCAGCCCTACGGAGGAGTGAAGCCCCTCATGCCCTGCGCGCCGTCCCACGGTGGGGCAGGAATAGGGCATCTTCCCGATGTCCGGTGGGGGCCTTAGCGAGCAGGCTGAAGTCATCGCCGAAAGCGGCGCGAGAGCCGCAGGCGAGGATGAAGGGGAGCAGGATGATGCTGATCGACGAGTTCGCGAACACTCGGATGTGGGCCGCGGAGGCCGAGCGCCAGGAACGGGAGCGCGAGCAGGCGCGGCAGGTGCGGGAGCACGGCCGGTGGCTGCGGTCGGCCGGGCGGAAGGTCCGGGCGGAGGCGGCCGATTCGGGCACGTCCGCGGCGCAGCCGCCCGAGGCGACACGCCAGGCCGAGGCGTCCGCGCCGCAGGAGCGGGAGCTGGCTCACGCCGGCCGATGACGGCTCCGCCGGCGGCGTGTCTGCCGTCGGCGAAGCGGTCCATCCGGGGGCGCCGGATGTCGGTGGCTCGTGGCACGATGAGGCCATGCGATCATCGGCGTCGAGCCACACTCTGGTCGGGCGGGAGCCCGACCTGGCGGCGCTGCGCGACGAGTTGCGTGCGGCGGCCGCGGGTGAGCCGCGCGCGGTCGTGATCGGGGGAGAAGCCGGCATCGGCAAGTCCCGGCTGCTGGAGGAGTTCCTCGCCGAGCAGGAGCCGTCCGCGATGGTCCTGCTGGGCCGGTGCGTCGATCTGGGAGATGAGGGCGCGCCGTACGCGCCCTTCGCGGCCGTGCTGCGGCGTCTCATCCAGACGTTCGGCCTCGAGCGCGTGCTGGAGGCGGCCGGTTCGGGAGCCGGAGTGCTCTCCGCGCTGCTTCCGGAGCTCGCCGACGAGTCGGCGTTGCCGCCGCGGACCGGCGCAGAGCGGTTGTACGAACTGGTCACCGTGCTGCTGGAGAATATCTCGGCGGAACGACCGGTGATCCTCGGCATCGAAGACCTGCAGTGGGCCGATCGCTCCACTCTCGAACTGCTTCGCTTCATCGTGCGGATGTCCGAGGGCGGCCGCATCCTGGTGCTGCTCACCTACCGGAGCGAGGAGGTTCCGCGGGGGCACATCCTGCGCTCCTGGCTTCCCGAGCTCGACCGGACGCGCCGGGTGACCCGCTGGGAGCTGGCCCGCCTCGGCCTCGAGCAGGTCGCGGAGCTGGTGGAAGAACTGCTCGGGCGCACGCCCGACGCCGCGTCGCTGCAGCGCGTGGCCGAGCTCAGCGAGGGTGTTCCGTTCTTCGTCGAGGAGCTGGTCGGGATCGACGGACTCCGCTCGGGAGACGACCTGCCCGAGACCCTCCGCGAGCTGGTGCTGACGCGCTTCGAATGGCTGAGCGAGCCTGCGCAGCGCCTGTTGCGCGTGCTCGCAGCCGGCGGGGTCTGCGTGACGCACGAACTGCTCGCCGGCGTCTTCGACGGGTCGGCGGACGAACTGGATGCGGCTGCGCGCGAAGCCGTCACGGCGAACCTGCTCACGGCCGACTCCACAGAGTACTCGTTCCGCCACGCCCTGGTGCGCGAAGCGATCCACGCCGATCTGCTGCCGGGCGAGCGCACCCGCTTCCATGCTCGCTACGCGGAGGCGCTCGAGGCGAGCCCGCAGCGCTCGGCCGTCCAGCTGTCGGCGCACTGGCTGGCGGCGCACGACATCCGCCGCGCGTTCCTCGCCTCCCTCGAGGCGATGGATGAGGCGAAGCGCTCCTACGCGTACGCGACGGCCGCGGCGATGGGCGACCGCGTTCTGGAGCTGTGGGATCGCATTCCCGACGCCGAGGAGCTGAGCGGACGCGATCGTGTCGCCGTTCTGGCGTTCACCGCATCGGCGCTGCGGAACGCCGGCAACAGCGAGCGTGCCCTCGCGCTGGCCGAAGTGGCGTTCGCGGAGGCGGAGGACCGGGAGCCGGCCCTCGAGCCGGCCCGCCTGGCGCGGCTGCTGCGGGACAAGGGGCAGTACATCGCGAACCTCAACCGGCCGGGCACCGCCGAACTCTTCGAAGAGGCGCTGACCCTCGTGCCGCCCGGATCGCTGCCCCGGACCGACTTCCTGCGTGCGCACCTGCTGACCGAGCTCGCAGCCCAGCGGATGCTGCAGGGGTCGTTCGAGGCGGCCATCGAGACGGCGAGTGCGGCGATCGCCGAGGCGGAGGAGGCGTCGTCCGGCCTGCGCTCGATCGCGCACAACATCCTCGCATCGTCGCTGGTGGCATCCGCACACATCGACGACGGCTTCGCGGAGTTCGAGATCGCCGGTGAGCTCGCCGTCGGCGACGCAGGTGCGATGCTGCGATACGCGGTGAACATGTCGGATGCGCTCAACTCGGTCGGTCAGTACGCCGAGGCGTTCCGCTTCGCCGAGTCCGGCGTGGCACGGGCGCGGGAGCGCGGGGTGGAGCGCACGACCGGCGTCTGGCTCGCCGCCAACACCGCCGAGCCGCTGATCGCCCTCGGCGAGTACGAACGTGCGGAAGAGATGCTGCGCATCGCCCTCGGCTTCGACGATCGGGCCGGCGTCACCGCGCAGCTGCAGCGTGCCCGGCTGTGGGTCTGGCATGGCGAGCCCGAACGCGCGGACGCCCTGCTGCGGAGGCTGCGCACACCGCTGCGTGCCCTTGCCGAGCTGGAGCAGCAGACGCGACTGGCGCTCGCTCGCATCTCGGCCGAGGTCGCCATCGCGCTCGGCGACTTCGACCGGGCGTGGGCCGAGACGCGCGGCGTCGGCGAACCGCCGTTCCGCCGGATGCCCGGGTCCGACATCACGGTGCTGGCGGCGGCGGCGCGCGCTCTGGCCGAGCTGGCCCTGCGCGGCGACCGTGGGTCCGGGCTCGACGTGCTGAGCGAGGTCGAACGGCTCGATGAGGTGCTCGACGGGAGCCGCGGCTGGCCGACGGCCGCCGCCTGGGCGCCGCTGGTCGAGGCGGAGCTGGCGACCGCCCGGGCAGCGGTGTGCGCTGAGGCGGACCGGGGCGAGCGGTTCGCGCTCGCCGCGACAGCATGGGCGAACGCGACGGAGGCTGCGGCAGGTCCGCTGGCGCCCGTGCATCTGCTGCCGTACGCCCTCCTGCGCTCTGCGCGCATCGCGCTGGTCGCGGGGGAACGGTCGCGTGCCGAGTCTCTCGTCGCCCAGGGGCGCGAGCTGGCCGAGCGTAGCGGCATCCGGCAACTCGTCGTGACCGCCGACGCCCTCGCTGCCCAGCCGGCAGGTCGGACCTCGTCGGCGGCGGACGCGCACGGACAACCGCTGACCGAGCGCGAGGAACAGGTACTCGCGCTCATCGAGCAGGGCCTCAGCAACAAGCAGATCGGCGAGCGCCTCTACATCAGCGCGAAGACCGCGAGCGTGCACGTCTCGAGCATCCTCCGCAAAGTCGGCGCATCGAGCCGCACGGAGGCCGTCTACCTGGCGTCCCGCCCCGTCTCCTGACCCGGCCGCGCGCCCGGCTGCTTCCTGCCGGATGGGCGAGCAGCGGTGGGCGTCAGCTCTCGACGGCGACCGCGCAACGGATGCAGAGCTCGGCCGTCGGCCGCGCCCGCAAGCGATCGACGCCGATCGGCTGGCCGCAGTGCGAGCAGGTGCCGTAGGTATCCAGGCGCAGGCGTTCGAGAGCGGCATCCACGGCGGCGATGTCGTGGGCGGCGTCCGACCGCAGAGCGTGCAGCCGGCTCCACTCGGACGACAGCGTCGGTCCCTCCGGATCGTGTTCGTCGTCGGCGGTGGACTCGGACCGCGAGGCGAGCAGCAGCCCCAGCGACTCCGCCAAATGCTGCGCCTCGGCGACGTCGTCGTCTCGCCGTTGTCGCAGCAGCGTCTCGAGCTCGAGGCGCTCGTCCGGGGTGAGGACTTCCACGTCCCTCACGACCGTCAGCTCCTCGGTCTGCGGCTCACTCGGCCGCATCCGCTCCTCCATCTGGGCATCTTGCACGCGCCTACCCCTTCCGATCCCCCGATCGTGCCTCTGATCGAGTCAGGGTACGCCTCGCGGACGGATTCCGCAGGTCCGACGCGCGTAGGCTCAGCCGGTGCCCTCCTTCCGCGTGATCGTCGCCGTCGGCCGTCTCCGCCCGGGTGTGGATCCCCGCACCGTCGAGCCCGCCGCGGCGACGGCGGCTCGCGAGCTCGCCGTCGTGGAAGCTTCGAGCGTGGATGTGGTGGCCGGGGAGGCGCGGATCACCGTCCGCTTCACCGAGGACACGGTGCAATCGGCCCTGCGCGTCGCCGAGCACACGGTCGCCGGACTCCGCGCGATCGCCGAGGTCGGCTCCTGGAGGCTCACCGAGCGCGTGGGCGGACGCTGGTTCCGTCGCGCGTGAGTCCTGCTTGCGCCTCTTGCCGCCTAGGCGGGTCGCCGCCTCCGCGGCTCACATGCCCTCGCGTCACACCGAAGCGGGCAGCGACTCCTCGATGAGGCCGACGATCGCGGGATCGTCGGGCTCCGTCTGCGGACGGAAGCGGTGCACCGCACCCTCCGGCGTGATGACGAACTTCTCGAAGTTCCACTTGACGCGGCCCGCCTTGCCCTCGGCGTCCGCGGTCTTCGTCAGCTCCTGGTAGATCGGGTGGGCGTTGCGCCCGTTCAGGCGCACCTTCTCCATGATCGGGAACGTGACTCCCCAGGTCATCGAGCAGTACTCCTTGATCGCATCGGTCGAGCTCAGCTCCTGCAGGAACTGGTTGCTCGGGAACCCGACCACCGTGAAGCCACGCTCGCCGTACGTCTCCTGCAACTTCTCGAGCTTCTCGTACTGCGGTGCGAGCCCGCAGCGGGAGGCGACGTTGACGACGAGGATCACATTGCCCGCATATGCGGACAGAGCGGTCTCGTCGCCGTCGATGGTGTGGAAGGGGATATCCATGACGGTCATGAGGGAAGCGTATGGTCGTTCGCTTCGAACCGGCTCAGAGTTCCCGGTCGTTAGGCCGCGGAGGCGAGCGGCGCGTCCGGATCGGCCGTCCACTCGCTCAGCGAGCCGTCGTACAGGAGCACGTCCGTGCGGCCGAGCACGGCCAGCGCGAGGGCGTCGGCGGCTGCGGCGATCCCAGCGCCGCAATAGGAGACGATGGGGCCGGGCGTGGTCAGGACGTCCGCGAAGATCGTGCGCAGCGCATCCACCGGAAGAACGGCGTTGCTCTCACGATCCACCAGCCGCACCGCAGGCGCGCTGACACTGCCCGGGATGTGGCGGGCGGCGAAGTCGCGGGGCGGCGTCCCGCACACCAGCGTGCCGACGCGAGAGCCGTCGACGATGGCCGTGACGTCGGCGGTGTCGGCCCAGAATCCGTCGCGCTCGATCGCCGTCAGCGCCACGGGCGAGCGATCGTCGGCCGCGGTGACCGCGGCGGAATGCCCGTGATCCAGAGGGCGGCCCTCGGCGGTCCATTTCACGGCGCCGCCGTCGAGCACCGCCACGCGGTCGTGGCCGAACGCCCGGAACAGGTACCACAGGCGCGAGGCCCACTGCCCGACCGCCGCGTCGTACACGACGACGGTCGTCTCCGCCGAGACGCCGACCGACGCTGCGGCCGCTGCGAACGCGTCGGCATCCGGCCGGGTGAACGGGAACCGGGCGGCCGGATCGCTGAACGATTCCAGCAGATCGGCGAAGACGGCACTGGGGAGGTGTCCCTCCTCGGTGAACCGGTCGAGTCCGGTCCGGTAGACGGGCCGTCCGTCGGCACCCTGCGCGGGGACGACGGTCGCGTCGAGGACGACCAGCCCCTCGGCGCCGAGGTGGTCGGCGAGCCACTGCGTCGAGACCAGCGGCCCGTCGAGTGCGGCGGCCAGCGCTGCAGGCGCGGCGGGGACAGCGGAGGAATCGGACGGAAGGCTGGAGGTGTGGTCGGTCGTGGTCACCCGCTCACGCTAACGACGACCACCGACGCTTGGAACGCATCCCGCAACGCGCCGTAACGCGACGCGCATCCCGCCGTCGTCGCTCCCGCCCCGGCGTCCCGCCCATCCGCCACCCCCACGCCCCATCCGCTCCTCTCCCAGCCTCGAAGTGCTCGTTGTTGCCGGCGACACGCCGTACGCGAGTGCAACAACGAGCACTTCGGCGGGAGGGAGCCGGCTCACGCCGCACGCGGTGCAACAACGAGCACTTCGGCGGGAGGGAGCCGGCTCGCGCCGCACGCGGCGCAACAACGGGCACCTCTGCGGAGCGCGCCGCCTCACCGGCGTGCCGCCGCGCGCATCCCCGCGAAGTTCTCGTAGTTGCAGGTGACACGCCGTCCACGCGTGCAACAACGAGCACTTCGCAGGGAGGGAGCCGGCTCACGCCGCACGCGGCGCAACAACGGGCACCTCTGCGGAGCGCGCCGCCTCACCGGCGTGCCGCCGCGCGCATCCCCGCG
>NZ_JBNDHX010000115.1:0-11248 GCF_056755275.1 Leifsonia sp. HAY1-4F | reverse complement strand
CCAATGTCTCCGTCGAAGTCGGGACCGGGCGCGTGGTCACCATGGTGCAGAACAGGCCCTACGACAACACGGCGACCCCCTCCCCCGCGACCACGGCGGTCAACTACAACACCGACTACGAATATGGAGGCTCGGAGGGCTTCCAGACGGGATCGGCGTACAAGGTGTTCGACCTTCTGGAGTGGCTGCAGGAGGGGCACTCGCTCTACCAGTCGGTCAGCGGCACCCAGCATCTCTTCCCCCAGACCGCGTTCCACGAGAGCGAGCCCTGCGAGGACATCGGAGGAGCGCCATGGCCGGTCTCCAATGACGAAGGCGAGACCGTGACTTCCACCACGGTCATGAACGCCACCGCGCAATCCATCAACACGATCTTCGCCAAGATGGCGACCCAGCTGGATCTCTGCGGCATCAAGCAGCGAGCGCAGGACCTGCTGGTCCATGGCGCCGACGAGTCCGCCAACCGCTTCATGGCGAACCCGTCCTCGGTGCTCGGCACGAACTACATCGCGCCGATCACCATGGCGACCGCCTACGCGGGCCTCGCGAACAACGGTGTGGCCTGCAGCCCGGTCGCCATCGACAAGGTCGTGGACGCGAACGGCGCTGCGCATGCGGTGCCGAAGTCGCAGTGCTCCACCACGCCGATCGACCCCCAGATCGCGGCGGCGGCCATCTACGCCCTGCAAGGCGTCCTCCGCGGAGGCGGCACCGCGGCATCCGCGAACCCGAACGACGGCATCCCGATCTTCGGAAAGACGGGGACGACGGACAACTCCATCGAGAACTGGCTGGTGACCTCCAGCACGAAGGTGGCCCAGGCGACCTGGGTCGGCAACGTAGAGGGTGCCGTCGCGCTGCGGAGCCAGAGCTTCCAGGGAATCGGCGGCGGCAACGTCAAGTTCGCGATCGCCAAGCGCATCATCGCCGCACTGAACGCCGCGTACGGAGGGACGGCCTTCCCGGCGCCCAACGGCAAGTTCGTCACGGCACCGGCGCCGCCGAAACCGACCGCCCCGACAGTGCCGGCACCCGGCACGGGCGGGGGCGGCACCCCTGGAAAGGGCGGTCCCCCGAAGGGCAAGCCGTGATACGTCCTGTCTATCCATCCTGAGCGATATTCGGACTAGTGTTATCGCGTGGGACGAACTCCAGATCCGAACCGCAAGCCAGAACTCCTCGGCCGCATCATGGACCACGTGGCGACCGAGCCGCTCTCACGCATGACCTTCCGCAGTCTGGCCAGCGCGCTCGGTGTGAGCACCTACTCGTTCGTCTACCATTTCGGGTCCCGCCAGGAGATGATCGACGCCATCCTCGAGGAGGGCGTGCGGCAGCAGACTGAATCACTCCGGGCGGTGGACGTGGCCGCGTTCGACCGGGAGCAGTTCCGCGATTGGTACAAGGAGGCTTTCCGGCACTCGCTGCGCGAGAGCAACCGCACCGGCCTCCGGCTGCAGTTCGAGGCTGGAACGCTCGAGCCGATCGACCCGGACATCGGCAAACGGATCACCACCTCGTTCACGCAGTGGCGGGACACCGTCAAGGCGTGGCTCAAGGCGCAGGGGATCGAGTCGCGCCGCGCCGGCGTCCTCGCCCACTGGATGGTCGACTCGGCCGCGGGCCTGCACTTCGGCTTCCTGATCAGCGGTGACCGTACCGCCACCGTGCAGGCGTTCGACCTCTTCCTCGCGGCCTTCTTGCGCGAGGCCTTCGGCGACTGACCGCTACCGCGACTCCCGCTCGGCGACCGCCTTCACGCCCTCGAGCATCTGCGCCCAGTTCGCCTGCGAGTGCGCTGCCGCCTCGCGCGTGGGGTTGTTGTCCTGGTCGAGGGTGATCCTCGTGCCGCCGGGGACCTCATCCAACTCGAAGCGGAGGGTGTGGTAGTTCTCCGGCTCGTCGGGCAAGCCGCTGAGCGGGCTGAAGTGCGTGAGCACGATCCGCCAGGGCTCCTGCTGGTCCTCCAGCTCGATGACGCGGCCGTGGTCCTCGAACGTCTTCCCCTGCCACTCGCCGCGCCACACGATCGGCGATCCCAGCCTCCAGTCGGACACCACCTCGGCGCCGAACATGATCTCCGGTCGCGACCCGTTCGTCGTCAAGACCTGCCACACCGCGCGCCGGGGCGCTTCCACCTCGATCTCCGCCCGAGCCACATAGTTGCCCATCGCCACCCCCTCGTCCGTGCCGCCCATCCCACACCCGTCGGCTGCCGCGCGCAAGCCGATCGCCTTTCATACACCGTGACGGACCGTCGGCGCGGACCGAGAATATGATTCCGGCGTGAGAGATCCGATGCATTTCGACGCGATGGCCGACGAGTACGCGGCAGGCCGGCCGCCCTACCCGTCGGCGCTTTGGGAGACCATCACCGAGCTCGGCGTGATGAAGGCAGGACACCGGGCACTCGACCTCGGGGCGGGCACCGGTCAAGCAACCGGCCCGCTCCTCGCGGCGGGGCTCCACGTGACGGCGGTCGAGCCCGGCGAGCGACTCGCGCAGCGGCTTCACGCGTCCCACCCGGCCGCGGACGTACTGGTAGTGCGTGCCGAAGACGCGGAGCTGGCGGCGGACTCGTTCGATCTAGCCGTGGCGGCCACCTCAATCCATTGGATGGATCTCAGCATCGTCGTTCCCAAGCTTCATCGAGCACTGCGACCCGACGGCATGTTGCTCGTCTGGCGGACTGTGTTCGGTGATCCGGATGTACCCCTGACACCATTCCGTCAACGCGTGATGCAGATCGTCGCGCAGCGCGGCCCGCTGGCGACACCCGGCACCGGGCCCGAGGACGCCGACGCGACGGCCGGCCAGTTGACGGCATCGGGCCTTTTCGCGGTCGACAGGAGCTCGACGTTCCGATGGAGCATCGATCTCGATGAAGAGGGCGTCCGTCGACTGTTCGCCACCTTCAGCGACTGGTCACCGGATGAGGTGAACCGGGCCGCGGCGGCAGTGCGCGACCTGGGCGGTACAGTCGTCGAGCACTACCTCTCCTGGCTCCTCGTGCTCAAGCCCAGCCAAAGCGTCCGCTGAGGGAATTGTGGGAGAGAGTAGGACATGCGCTATCTGCCGGTGACGAATGACGACGTCGACGAATTGCGCGACTTTCTGAGGGAAGCCGACCTGACCGTAGCCGGCCTTGAGTCGCCGGCCGTCCGAGTCTGGCTAGATCGCCACCCCGACGGCGGGATCCTCGGCAGTACCGGATTCGAGCTCAGCGCAGACGGCGAGAACGCCCTCATTCGAAGCGTCGCAGTCACGCGCGCGAGAAGGACCTCCGGTGCCGGAACACGCCTGGCGAGGTTCGCGCTCGAGGAAGCGGCTCGATCGGGCGCGAGACGAGCATGGCTGTTCTCCCGGCGGTCGGGGCCGTTCTGGCAAAAGCTGGGGTTCTTGCCGGCCGACCGCGACGAGCTCGCGGCAGCGCTGCCCGATGCCCACCAGGTGCGGCTCTTCCGGGAAACAGGCCAGCTCGGACGAGAAGTCGCCTGGGCACGCGAACTCGACGACCTGCATCGGTAGTCGATGCCGCTGGGACCAGGGTAGACATCGCGTTCTCCCTCGCGCATTATCCATGCTGGCCGCCCTCTCCCCACTTCTCGCCCAAGGGCACGTCATCTCATTCGTCGACCGCCACCACCGAGCGACGTGGGTCTCGCTCGCTGGCTCGACGATCAGCTACAGGGGGACAAAGGTCGAAGGCGACATAGCCGTTTCGGCGCCGGCCGGCGGCTCGTCGGCGAGCACCAAGCCGATCGCCATCCTTCAAAGGCCGGAGACCGCCAGCTCAGCAGAGGCTGTTGTCCTTGCTCTCCTCGCGCAGAAGAACTCACGAACGTTCGGGCAAACCACTGCGGGCCTGGCTTCAGCCAATGTGAGCAAGACGCTGAGCGACGGTTCGGTGATCGTCCTCACGTCGGCCTGGACCTCGAACGCATCGGGTGCGACCTACCCGAACGGAATCCCCGCCGCAACGCGCACCTCCACGGATCAATCGACGATCGAGGCCGCGATGGCCTGGATCCGGTCTCTGTGCGGCGGCTAGGCGGCCGCTCTGCGTGACCGCCTAGGGATGCGTCAGCGTTCGAGCGGGCGAAGCCGGCCGTCGATCACGGGGAAGGGCAGCGTGTAGTACAGCTGCGTCGCGGTCATGTCTCCCCAGTCGTCCTTCTTGACCCGGATCTCCGCGGACGACACTTCTGCGATCCGGACCCTCAGCCAGGAACCGTCATCCAGCTTCAACTCGTGCGGGTCCGCGAGATAGCTCAGGCCGAGCTCATCCAGAGTCTCTTCTGCAGCCAGCCAGTCCACAACGTCTGTCCGCGGGCGCCCCAACAGATCGATGGCGACGAATCCTTCGTCGACGGGCTGCATCCATCCGACCCGCTCCCCGTCGTCGGAGCGTCGGTGCTCGATCCAGTCGGCGTCCATGGCTCAAGGATAACGATCGGCCGAGATCGGATTACGTCGATCAAACCATGACCGGCCGTGCGCTCCTGCCGGAGCCCGCGGCAGCGCCGCAACGGGACCGTCAGGCGCGCCGGCGGTCGAAGCGCGCACCCTCCGGCTTGGACGGCATCAGGTAGAAGACCAGCAGGATGATCCAGCCGACCAGCGGGATGAAACCGAGGAACCACATCGGGCCCGGCAGGTTGGCATCGTGCAGTCGGCGCCAGTTCAACGCCAGGCTCGGCACGAGGATGACCAGCCCCCACACGACGTAGATCACGATCAGGATGTACCCGATGGGGCCGAGCCCGCGGCCACCGTTGCCGATGTTTCCCAGAATCAGGAGCAGGACTTCGTAGACGGCGGCGATGATCACCGCGAACAGGAACCACCACCAGAACTCGCTGCGGCTGGCCCGCCCCGAGAAGTCGGCATACTTCTTGAAGAAGCGGCGGATGCCATCGCCGAACGAGGCGCCGTACAGCGGCTGGTCGAGCGGCGCGGCGGGAGTCTGCGGAGTCGTCATGATGGATCCTTCCGAGCGAGGTCGTGGCTAGCGTCGAGATGGAACAGCCATAGTCAACCGCATCCCGAGCGCGCGGTGAACAACGGCTCGGCGCGCCGCGCGCACGAGTCTTGACGGATGTCGCCCAGGCCACGCCGTGTCCCGTGGTCGCCGACGGACCCACCGCCTTTCGCCGCACCGAGCGGCGGCGCTACTGTGAGCGCGACGGGCGGGGCAGGCCAAGAGGGAGGCTACGGCGATGGGTGCTCTCGAATGAAGAAGTGGTCGGTGGTGGTCATTCTCGGTTGCGCCCAGTTCGTGATGGTCCTCGATGGAACAGTCATGAACGTGTCGATCTCGACGGTGGTGAAGGATCTCAGCACGACCGTCTCTGCGATGCAGGCCGCGATCACCTTCTACACGTTGACGATGGCCGCCGTGATGCTGTTCGGAGCCAAGCTCGGCGATGTGTGGGGCCGTCGACGGGCTTTCCTGATCGGGTCCTGCGTCTACGGTCTCGGGTCACTGATGACGGCGCTGAGCCCGAACATCCAGATTCTGTTCCTCGGCTGGTCCGTCATCGAGGGACTCGGCGCCGTCCTGGTGATCCCCGCCATTGCAGCGCTCCTTGCGGACAACTATTCGGGGAAGGACAGGATCACTGCCTTCGCGATCATCGGCGCGGTTTCCGGTGCAGCGGTTGCCGCCGGCCCCTTGATCGGTGGATTCATCACCACCTACTCCAGCTGGCGCTTCGTCTTCGCGGGCGAAGTCGTGATCATGGCGGTGGTGGTGATCCTCGCGAGACGCGTCAATGACGCGACTGCTCCGCAGAAGGTGCGCATCGACGTGCTCAGCGTGCTGCTGTCGGCCGTGGGCCTCGTGCTCGTCGTCCTCGGGATGCTGCAGAGCAAGACCTGGGGATGGGTCCTTCCGCTGTCCTCACCGAAGATCGGGGGCGTGCCCATTGCGCCGCTCGGAGTGTCGTTGACGGCGTGGTTCATCGCGGTCGGCGCTGTCCTCCTCTTCCTGTTCGCCCGGCGTCAGGAGGGGCTGGTCGCCCGGGGTCGATCGCCGCTCGTGCATGTCAGCATGTTCTCCATCAGGCGGCTGCGCAGCGGGCTGTCGGTGCTGGGAGCCCAGTACACGGTCACCGCCGGGCTGTTCTTCATGGTCCCGGTCTACCTTCAGATGACGCTCGGCCTCGATGCCCTGGAGACGGGTATCCGGATCTTCCCCCTGTCGATTGCGCTCATCCTCTTCTCGATCGTCGGAACCCGGCTGTCGCGCAGGTGGTCGCCGCGCCGGATCGTCTGGGTGGGGCAACTGGTGCTCGTGCTCAGCGGGTTCCTTCTGCTCTCGTCGGTCACGACCGACCTGCGAAGCGGATTGTTCGCCGCCGGGATGTTCCTGACGGGCTCCGCGCTGGGGCTGCTGGCGTCGCAGCTGGGGAACGTGAACATGTCGAGCGTCAGCGACAAGGAGACCAGCGAGGTGGGTGGCCTCCAGGGCGTGTTCCAGAATCTCGGGTCGTCGCTCGGTACCGCGCTGATCGGATCCATCCTCATCGGTGCGCTGTCGAGCTCGTTCGCGTCCGGTGTCACGACGAGCGGGCTCTCCCCCGCCACGATATCCATCGTGCAGGAGAAGACCCAGGGCGGCGTGAGCATCGTTCCCGCCGCCAGCGTCGACCAGATCGCGGCGAGCGCGGGGTTGTCCAGCGACGATGCTCACAAGCTCGCGGGGATCTACCGCGATTCACAACTCGACTCATTGCGTGCCGCCTTCGTCGGTCTGATCGCCATCAGCCTGCTGTCGCTGGTCTTCGCTCGCGGGCTTCCGGTCGAAGTGGCTGGACGCCCGCGGTCGAAGGTGGTCGCGACCTGAGACGGTTCAGCCGGCCTTCCCGTAGCTCGAGCCCTCGGCAGTGAGAGGATGTGGCGGTGACCAGGGGGCGAACCGCGACAGTGTTGCGAGAGGCTGCGGAGGCGCTGATCACGACCGCCGCCGCGGCAGGAGCGTGCGCAACGATCTGGTGGCTGGCATCGCTGCTTGCCGGCGCAGAGGCGGGCACGAGCGTGGGCAGCGGGATGGTGCTCGCCACGGTCGTCGCTCTCAGCCTGGGTCGCCGCGCGTTCGCGTCGCGCGCCGAGTTCGCGCGTTCCGCCGCGCTGCTGCCGGCGATCGGGCTCGCCGCCGGCGCCGTCGGCTGGCTGATGGTCGCCCTGCCGCCCGTGGGAGCCGCCCTCTTCGTGGCAGGGATGAGCGTGCCCATCTGGCTGCGCAGGTTCGGCCCGCGCGCCTCCCGGCTGGGGGCCCTGATCGCTTTGCCCCTGACCGCGATCCTCGTCGTGCCCGTCCGGCCGGCCACCGGTGGACCGCCGTGGCTGGCGCCGGTCATCGTGCTGCTCTCCGGCATCGTCGCCGCCCTCTGGGTGGCGCTGGGTCGCGAAGCAGCGAGGCTGCTGCCCGGCCGGGTCACGCGGTCGCCAGCGGCTGAGCAGCCTGCGGGGTCGTCGGCGTTATCGTCGGGGTCGCCGTCGCTGCCGCGACGCGCGCGGCTTCCCGCGAGCACCCGGATGGCGGTGCAGATGGCCGTCGCGCTGACCGCCGCATTCGCGGTCGGCTGGCTCGTCTTCCCGGAGCACGCGATGTGGGTCGTGCTGACCGCCTTCCTGGTCTGTTCGGGCAACCGCGGTCGGGCGGATGTGGTGCACAAGAGCGCGCTTCGCATCCTCGGCGCGCTCGGCGGAACCATCGGCGCGGTCGCCCTCATCGCCGTCGGACCCGAGGTTTCCGGCCTCGCCGCCCCTCATGAATCCGGGGTCGCAGCGATCGCCGTGATTTTCGTGGCGCTCTTCGTCGGCACCTGGCTGCGGGCGTACAGCTACGCCTTCTGGGCGCTCACGGTGACGCTCGTGCTGTCCTTGCTGCAGGAACTGATCGGCACCGCGACGCTGACCGGGGAGACCGGGATGCTCGCCGAGCGGATGCTGGCGATCGTCGTCGGCGCCGCCCTCGGCATCGCAGCGAGCTGGTTCGTGATGCCGGTGCGGAGCGTCGACGTGCTGCGGCGACGGCTGTCCGAGATGCTGACCGCCTTGAGCGACGTCTTCCGCAGTGAGGCACCGGATCGGCGGACACGGGTCGCCGCCTTCCGCTCGGCTGTCGCGCGCGTGGAACAGCTCGCGCCTGCGCACCGGGCCACCCGGCTCCTCCGCCGCGGTCGGGGCATCCTCCCGATCGACTGCATCGAGGCGGCGAACGCCCTGCCCGCGGCCCTCGACGCCCGGCTGGCGCGAGCCCACGACAGTTCGGATGAGGGCGACCGCGAGCTTCTTCGTTCGAGCATCGGTCGAGCACGACGCAGCCTCGCTGCGCCCGTCGAACTCGCCCGGACACGCGACGCTCTCGACGCACTCGCCCACGCCCTGCGCGGCGACCCTGGATCCTGATACAAGACGATGAGGACGGTCGCCCTGGATCGGCGCATCCACTCGGTCAAGTTGTTCACAACTTGATTGCGTGCAATGCTTATACCATGCCCGTGACCGATGAGATGGTGTGCTTCTCGCTCTACGCAGCGACCCGCGCGACGACCCAGGCGTACCGATCGCTGCTCGAGCCCTGGGGACTCACCTACCCGCAGTACCTCGTCCTCGTGACGTTGTGGGTGGAGGGGGAGCAGACCGTGGGGTCGCTCGGCGAGCACCTGCAGCTCGACTCGGGGACGCTCTCCCCTCTGCTGCGGCGCATGGAACAGGCCGGGCTCGTCCGGCGCGAGCGCCGCTCGGCTGACGAGCGCGTCGTGACGGTCGCCATCGGCGAGCACGGGCGGGAGCTGCGCCCGCAACTCGCCCACATCCCGGGACGGATCGCCGCGGGGACCGGTCTTCCCGACGAGCAGGCGGCCGCCGCCCTCATCGACACGTTGCACCGGCTCACGGAGACCATGCACGCCGTCTCGGCGCAGCAGCACGTCTCCCCGAGCTGAGCGCTGCGCGGGCTCGACGAATCACTCAACTACCGAATTACGAACCAAGAACCACCTGAAAGGCCCGAATTGGACACCCTCTACACCGCGGAAGCCCTCTCGACGGGAGCCGGCCGCAACGGCCGCGTCGCCACCAGCGACGGCTCGTTCGCGCTCGATCTCGCCATTCCGAAGGAGATGGGCGGTTCCGGCGCCGGCACGAACCCGGAGCAGCTGTTCGCCGCCGGCTTCGCCGCCTGCTTCCACTCGGCGCTTCAGGCGGTCGCCCGCATCCAGAAGGTGAAGCTCGAGGATTCCGCTGTCGGCGGTCGCGTGAAGATCGGCCCGAACGGCGAGGGCGGCTACCAGCTGTCGGTGCTGCTCGAGGTCGTCCTGCCCGGGATCGAGGCGGAGCAGGCGCAGGCGCTGGCCGACGCGGCGCACCAGGTGTGCCCCTACTCGAACGCGACGCGCGGCAACATCGACGTCACCATCACCGTCACGGAGGACTGAGACATGACCGATACGAATGCGACCATGCGCGCCCTCATCCACGCCGAGTTCGGCGACCCCGCCGAGGTCCTGGCCGTCGGGGAGCGCCCGCTTCCGCAGCCGGGTCCGGGCGAGGTCCGCGTCCGGGTGCTGCTCTCCCCCATCCACAATCACGACCTGTGGACCGTGCGCGGAACGTACGGCTTCAAGCCGGAGCTGCCTGCCGCGTCCGGCACGGAAGCGCTCGGCATCGTGGATGCGCTGGGCGAGGGCGTCGAGCAGCTGACCGTCGGTCAGCGGGTCGTGACCGGAGGCACCTTCGGCGTCTGGGCGGAGTACTTCGTCGCTCGCGCCGCCAGCCTCATCCCCGTGCCGGAGGCACTGCCGGAGGCACTGCCGGACGAGGCAGCCGCACAGCTGGTCTCGATGCCGTTCAGCGCGATCAGCCTGCTCGAATCGCTCGACCTGCAGGAGGGCGACTGGCTCATCCAGAACGCCGCCAACGGCGCAGTCGGCCGGATGGTGGCTCAGCTCGGCATCGCACGCGGGCTCAACGTGGTCGGGCTCGTCCGACGCGCGGCCGGCGTCGAGGAGCTACGCGCGCAGGGCATCGAGCGGGTCGTCGCCACCGACGAAGCGGGCTGGCGCGACGCCCTGGCGGCGATCACCGGCGGAGCGCCCATCCGCGCGGGGGTCGACTCCGTCGGAGGGAAGGCCGCCGGCGACGTCCTCTCGACGCTGGCCGAGAACGGGACCCTGGTGGTCTTCGGCGCCATGGCCTCCCCGACCCTGGAGCTCGCTTCCGGCGATCTCATCTTCAAGTAGGCGACGATGAAGGGCTTCTGGGGCAGCGTCGTCAGCCGCGAGATGCCGGCCGATCAGCGCGGCCGGCTGTTCGGGGAGCTGATCGCCCGCATCCTCGACGGCACACTGACCCTGCCTGTTGCGGGCATCCACTCGCTCGACGACATCGCGGCAGCCGTCGCGGCCAGCAGTGAGCCGGGACGCGTCGGCAAGGTCCTGCTGCGCCCCTGACCGGCCGGCAGCGACCGGCACCGACCCCGCCCGGGGTGGGCGTGGCCCGATAGCCTGGGAGCATGCTCACCCCGCCGGTCACCGCGAAGAAACCCGTCGAACGCACCCACCACGGCGACGTCTACCTCGACGACTACGAGTGGCTGCGCGAGAAGGACGACCCGGCGGTCATCGCGCACCTGCACGAGGAGAACGCGTACACGAACGCGCGCACCGAGCACCTCGCGGTGCTGCGCGAGCAGATCTTCGACGAGATCAAGGCCCGCACCCGCGAGACCGATCTGAGCGTGCCCGTCCGCGAGGGCGACTGGTGGTACTACACCCGGACGGTCGAGGGGAAGCAGTACGGCATCCACTGTCGCGCCCCGATCGCCTCGCCCGACGACTGGGTGCCCCCGACACTGGACGAGGACGCGCAGAAGAGCGGGCTCCCCGGCGAGCAGATCCTGCTCGACGACAACGTGGAGGCGGCCGGGCTCGACTTCTACTCACTCGGCAGCTTCGACGTCAGCGCGGACGGCACCCGGCTGCTCTGGGCCGTGGACTCCGAAGGCGACGAGCGGTACACCATCCGGGTGCGGTCCCTCCTGGACGACGGCGTCACGTTCCCCGACGAGATCACGGGCACGGGAGCCGGTGCCCTCTTCGACCAGACCGGCGCCTACCTCTTCTACACGACCGTGGACGACTCCTGGCGGCCGGACACGGTGTGGCGCCACCGGGTGGGCGACGGCCCGGCGACCAGCGACGTCCAGGTGTTCCACGAGCCCGACGAGCGGTACTGGATC
>NZ_JBNDHX010000114.1:0-11628 GCF_056755275.1 Leifsonia sp. HAY1-4F | reverse complement strand
TCCGTCGTCGGCAGCGTCAGATGTGTATAAGAGACAGGCACCAGGCCCTTGATGAGCAGCTGGTAGTCGCTGTCGACACCGAGGATCGACATGCCGTTGTTCAGCACACCGATGATCAGACCACCGATGATGGCGCCGGTGACCGTTCCGATACCACCGGTGACGGCGGCGCCACCGATGAAGACGGCGGAGATCGCATCCAGCTCGAATCCGGTTCCCGCACTCGGGCTGGCCAGATTCAGGCCCGCCGTGAAGACGAGGCCCGCGATGGCCGACAGCACGCCCATGTTGACGAAGAGCAGGAACGTGACGCGCTTCGTCTTGACGCCCGAGAGCGCGGCCGCGGCCAGGTTGCCGCCGATGGCGTAGATGTGCCGTCCGAACACCGACCGGTTCATGATCGCCGAGTAGCCGATCACGAGCAGCGCCAGGATGATCAGCACGATCGGCGTTCCGTTGTAGCTGGCGAGCAGCACGGTCACGATCAGCACGAGCAGTACGAGGAAGGCCAGCTTGATGATGAACCACCACAGCGGCTCGTCCTCGAGGTCGTACTTGCGGCGCACCGCGCGCTGACGGATCGACGAAGCCAGGATGGCGATGCTCGCCACCAGGCCGAGGATCATCGTGAGCGGCTCGTACCCGGTGTTGCCGAAGGCCGGGAGGAAGCCCGACCCGATCGCACGGAACTCCTTCGGGAAGAACGAGATCTGCTGGTTGCCGAGGGCGATCTGGGCCGCGCCGCGGAACGCCAGCATGCCCGCCAGCGTCACGATGAACGCCGGGATGCCGAAGTACGCGATCCAGAATCCCTGCCAGGCCCCGACCAGGGCGCCGAGCACGAGGCAGAACACGATGGCCAGCGGCCACGGCAGATGCCACTCCGAGATCATCACGCCGGACATCGCGCCGATGAAGGCGACGACGCTACCGACCGAGAGGTCGATGTGCCCGGCGATGATCACCATCACCATCCCGATCGCGAGGATCAGGATGTAGCTGTTCTGCACGATCAGGTTCGACACGTTGATCGGTGCGAGGGTGATGCCGCCGGTCGCAACCTGGAAGAAGACGACGATGGCGATCAGGGTGATGAACAACCCGATCTGGCGCAGCTGCCCGGTCAGGTAGTTCAGGGCTTTGGTAAGCGGTTTCATGCGTGGTTCTTCTCGCGTTCCTGGGTCATGAATTGCATGAGGTATTCGGCGGTGGCCTTCTCCCGCGGCACATCGGCGGTGATACGGCCCTCGCTCAGGGTGTAGATGCGGTCGCAGATGCCGAGCAACTCGGGCAGCTCGGAGGAGATGACGACGATGCCCTTCCCCTGGTCCGCGAGCCGATCGATGATCGTGTAGATCTCGTACTTCGCTCCGACGTCGATGCCGCGGGTCGGCTCGTCGAGGATGAGCACCTCGGGGTCGGAGTACATCCACTTCGACAGCACGACCTTCTGCTGGTTTCCGCCGGAGAGCTTGCCGGTGAGCGCCAAGACGTTGGGCGTCTTGATGTTCATCGACTTGCGGTACTCCTCGGCGACCTGCGATTCGCGGTGCTCGTTGACGAAGTGGAACCAGTTGACGAGCTTGTCCAGCGCTGCGATGGAGATGTTGCGTGAGATGTTGTCGATCAGGTTCAGGCCGAAGTGCTTGCGGTCCTCCGTGGAGTAGGCGATCCCGTTCTCGATCGCCTTGGCCACGGTGTTCACCGCGATCTGCTGCCCGCGCTTGTAGACGCGGCCGCTGATCCCGACGCCGTAGCTGCGGCCGAAGATGCTCATCGCGAGCTCCGTGCGCCCGGCGCCCATCAGGCCCGCGATCCCGACGATCTCGCCGGCGCGCACATGGAAGCTGACGTTGTCGACGACCTTGCGGGTGCGGTCGAGCGGGTGATGCACCGTCCAGTCCTCGACGCGGAGGAGCTCGTCGCCGATGTGCGGAACGTGGTCCGGGAAGCGGCTGGCCACGTCTCGGCCGACCATCCCCTTGATGATCCGCTCTTCGCTCGTGCCCGCCTGGCCCATCTCGAGCGTCTCGATCGTGTGCCCGTCGCGGATGATGGTCACCCGGTCGGCGATCGCTTTGATCTCGTTGAGCTTGTGGCTGATGATGATCGACGTGATCCCGTGCGCCTGGAGCTGGCGGATCAGTTCGAGGAGGTGGGCGGAGTCGTCGTCGTTGAGGGCGGCCGTCGGCTCGTCCAGGATGAGGATCTTCACCTCCTTGGACAGCGCCTTGGCGATCTCGACGAGCTGCTGCTTGCCGACGCCGATGTCCTTGATCTTGGTGATCGGGTTGTCGTGGAGGCCGACCCGCGCCAGCAGCTTGCCCGCCGCCAGGTTCGTCTCGTTCCAGTCGATGAAGCCGCGCCGCTGGCGCTCGTTGCCGAGATAGATGTTCTCGGCGATCGACAGGTACGGCGACAGCGCCAGCTCCTGGTGGATGATGACGATTCCCGCTGCCTCCGAGTCGTTGATCGACCGGAACTCGACGGGCTCGCCGTTCATGACGATCTCGCCCTCGAACGTGCCGTGCGGGTAGACGCCGGACAGCACCTTCATGAGCGTGGACTTGCCTGCGCCGTTCTCGCCGCAGATCGCGTGGACCGATCCCTCCTCGACACTGATCGAGACGTCCTGCAGCGCCTTGACGCCGGGGAAGGACTTCGAGATGTTCCGCATCTCGAGAATCGTGTTGGACATGGTCTCCCTTAGTTGCAAATGCGATCCGGGCGGGCGGGTGGATGCCCGCCCGCCCGGACTGTCGGGCCGGTACTACTGAAGGTCGGAATCCTTGTAGTAGCCGCTGTCGACCAGGATCTCCTTGTAGTTGTCCTTCGTCACCACGACCGGCTGGAAGAGGTAGCTCGGGACGACCTTGACCTTGTTGTCGTAGCTCTTGGTGTCGTTGACCTCAGGGGTCTTGCCGGTGAGCACGTCGTTCGCCATCTTGGCCGCTTCGTTGGCCAGCTTGCGCGTGTCCTTGTAGATCGTCGAGTACTGCGTGCCCGCGATGATCTGCTTCACGCTGGCGACCTCGGCGTCCTGACCGGTGATGACGGGGAGCTTCTTGCCGCCCGAACCGTAGCCCGCGCCCTCGAGCGCGCTCAGGATGCCGTCGGACAGGCCGTCGTAGGGCGAGAGGACGCCCTGGACGTCAGCGCCGCCCGAGTACGACTTGGCGACGAGGTCCTGCATGCGGGCCTTGGCGGTGGCCGGGTCCCAGCGCAGGATGGCGACCTGGTTGAAGTTGGTCTGGCCGCTCTTGACGACCAGCGTGCCATCCGCGATGTACGGCTTCAGCGTGTCCATCGCACCGTTGTAGAAGAACGTCGCGTTGTTGTCGTCGGGGCTGCCGGCGAACACCTCGATGTTGAACGGGCCCTTCTGGCCGGTCTTCTTGCCGTCCTTGTCCAGGACACCGAGGCCCGTGAGGAGCGAGTTGGCCTGGTAGACGCCGACCTTGTAGTTGTCGAACGACACGTAGTAGTCGACGTTCTTGTCGCCGGTGAGGAGGCGGTCGTACGAGATGACCTTGATGCCGGCCTTCGCCGCCGCGTCGAGCTGGTCGGTGAGCGACCCGCCGTCGATGGAGGCGATGATCAGGACCTTCGCGCCCTTGGTGATCATCGTGTTGACCTGCTGGACCTGGGTCGGGATGTCGTTGTTGGCGTACTCGAGGTCGACTTTGTAGCCGTCCTTCTCGAGGTCCGACTTGACGGCGTTGCCGTCCGCGATCCAGCGGGCCGACACCTTGGTCGGCATGGCGACGCCCACGAGGGCGCCCTTGTTATCGGTGGTCGAGCCGGAGCCGCTTCCGCGGCCTCCTCCCGAGCAGGCGGCGAGTGCGACCGCGACGCCGAGTGCGGCGGCGGCGAGTGCGACTTTCCTGAACTTCACTGTGATTCCCTTCGGGCGGTGTGACGACCGGTGCGCCCAGTGCGCACGGGTTCGCCGAGCTCAGAACCGGCACGCATGCGGCCGCAGGCATACGAAGGGGCGCAGAGGCGATCGCGGCTGTGCGATCCGGCTGCTGACATCTGCGACTCCCTCGTCGTATGCTGGTCCGTACGCGATATATGTGACCGGTCCCAGAACGGGTTAGACGCTATGACCCAGACCAGGCCGAAGTCAAGTCCTTCGCGAAAAAATATGAGCATGACACACGAGGCCGTGGCAGCGCCGCCGCTCTCGCCGACGAGACAGGATGCATGAACGACCAGGCACCCGACGAGCAGCGCGCACTCTCCATCCGTGACATCGCCCGGATGGCCGGTGTCTCGCGCCAGACCGTTTCGCGCGTCCTCAACGGCGAGCGCTACATCAAAGCATCGACCGAAGCGCAGGTCAGGAAGGTCATCGAGGAGCACGCCTGGCGCCCGAACAGCGCGGCGCGCGCATTGGCGACCGCGCGATCCAAGACCATCGGCCTCCTGGTCTCCGCGCGCTCGCACTACGGCCCGTTCAGCGCCGCCACGGCGATCGGCGAGGCGGCGCGCGCCCGCGGCTACGCCATCCTCTCGGCGACGCTGGCCCGCGAGGACGACGCCGCGATCGGGGAGGCGCTGGACGCGTTCGCCGCACAGGGAGTGGATGGCGTGGTCGTCATCGCCCCGCAGCAGCGGGCGCAGGAGGCCCTCGGGCGGGTCGGCGTCCACGTCCCCTTCGTGAGCCTGCACTGGAAGGACGACGGCGACGGCCGGCTCGTCGCCTTCGACCAGGCCGCGGGTGCGCGTCTCGCGACCCGGCACCTGATCGAGCTCGGCCACACCCGCATCCGCCACCTCGCCGGCCCGCAGGACTGGAACGAGGCGGAGGACAGGATGAACGGCTTCCTCGCCGAGCTGAACGACCACGACCTGCCGGTCACGCCGCCGGTGCTGGGCGACTGGACAGCGGACCTCGGCTACGAGGTCGGCCTGAAGCTGCTCGACCATCCGGACTTCACGGCGGTCTTCGCCTCCAACGACCAGATGGCGCTCGGCCTCATGCACGCGGCCGCGGACCTCGGCATCTCCGTCCCGGGCGACTTGAGCATCGTGGGCTTCGACGACATCCCGGAGGCGAAGCACTTCGCACCCCCGCTCACCACGATCCGGCAGGACTTCTCCTGGCTCGGCACCCGGGCGATCGACGTGCTGGTGTCCCAGCTCGAAGGCGAGCAGGTGGCGAGCCCCACTGAGTACCCGGTGCCGCAGCTGCTGGTGCGGCAGAGCACGGCGCCGCCGCGGCCGGCCGGGCGGTGAGGCGCGCCTCCTCCCCGACGATTCGGTGAGGCGCGCCTCCTCCCCCGACGTTCACGCGACCAGGACGATGGCCTTCCCCGAGAGGGGCCGCTCGGCCGCCTCCGCGTGCAGGGCGGGCAGCTCGGCCAGCGGCACCCGCCGCTCGACCTGGATGCGCAACTCGCCTCGCTCCACCTGGCCGACCAGCTGCGCCAGCTGTGCCGCGTCGCTCCGCACGAACAGGTTCACGCCGCGGACACCGCGCTCCTCGTCGGTGGGCGCCGGCATCCAGGCGATGGTGCTCACGACCACGCCGCCCGGCCGGACCAGCGCCACCTCGGCGGCGAACTCGGCCGGATCGAGCGGCGCGAGGTTCAGCAGCAGATCGACGGGCTCGTGGATGGCATCCACGACGCGCGTCGCGGTGTGGTCGATGACCTCGTCCGCGCCGGCCGCCCGAACCCGGCCCACGCTGCGGGGACTCGCCGTCGCTATGACGTGGGCCCCTGCGTTCTTCGCCAGTTGGATCGCGTAGCCGCCGACCGCTCCGCCGGCCCCGCTGACGAGGACCCGCTGACCGGCGGCGAGATCGCCGAGCTCGAACAGCGCCTGCCACGCCGTCAGGCCGACGGACGGAAGGGCCGCCGCCTCGGCGAGCGGCACGGTGGAGGGCGCTGCCGCCAGCACCGCGGCTGGGACCACGACATACTCGGCGGCCGCCCCCGCCGCCGCCATCGGGAGGAAGCCGATGACCGCCTCGCCCTCCTCGAAGCCCTGGACGCCCTCCCCCAGGCGGTCGACCCATCCGGACACATCGACGCCCGGCGTGTGGGGCAACGCCACCGGAAAGGGCTCCTGCAATCCGCCGCTGCGGATGCCGGCATCCACCGGACTGAACGTGGTCGCCGCCACGCGGATCCGCACCTCCCCCGCTTCCGGCTGCGGGAGCTCCGCGTCTTCGTAACGGAGCACATCCGAAGCTCCGTACTCGTGGAATCGCACTGCTTTCATGTCCAGCTTCCTTTCTCGTCTGGTTGCTTCGAATTCGAAGCACAGGAGTGACGATACCAGTGCTTTGAATTCGAAGCAAGTAGAATGAGCCCATGGCCGACACCCCCCAGCCGCTCGACCCCATCCAGCTGAGCGCGTACTTCTCCCTGATCGAAGTGAGCAGCCTGCTGCGGCACAGCGTCGAGCAGCAGCTGCGCGACGCCGGCGACCTGAGCTACGTCCAGTTCCAGCTGCTGGCCCGGCTCCGGGATGCGCCGGGCGGCAGTCAGCGGATGACCGAGCTGGCCGACGGCGTCGTCTACAGCCGCAGCGGCCTCACGTACCAGGTGGGCCTGCTCGACACGGCGGGCCTCGTGACGCGCAGCCCCTCGGCGGAGGACGACCGCGGCGTCACCGTCACGATCACCGATTCCGGGCGGGAGGTGCTCGCCCGCGTCTTCCCCGGGCACATCGAGCTCGTCCGGCAGCTGTTCCTGCAGCCGCTCTCGGCGAGGGATGTCGAATCACTGGCGGACATCCTGTCCCGGGTCCGCGACCACATGCGATCCATCCCGCCGCGCTCCGCAGCCCCGCGCCGACGCCGCTGAGCAGGGGTCCGCAATCCAGCGCCGACGCCGCTGAGCCGCGTGCCGCGACTTTTTTCGCGCGCTCGGCTGCTTCGCAGCGCGGCGAGGGGGGAGGCGGGGTAGCGTTGCCCGGGTGCGAGAGTTCGTTGCGCCACCGACGGCGAATGCAGGAACACCCGCGGCGGCTTCCCACCGCCCGCGAGCGCTGGCGGCAGCCGCTCTGGCGGCGCTCGGCGTCGTCTTCGGAGACATCGGCACCAGCCCCCTCTACGCGCTGAAGACGGTCTTCCTCCTGGATGGCGGCGCTGTGCGCGCCAACGAGGAGGACGTCTTCGGGGTGATCTCCCTGATGTTCTGGAGCATCACGATCATCGTCTCGATCAAATACCTCGGGGTCCTGATGCGCGCGGACAATGACGGCGAGGGCGGCGTGATGGCGCTGGCGGCGCTGGCCCAGCGGCTCTACGCCGGCCGGGCCGGCAAGGCGGGCACCCTCCTGGTGATCGGCATCGTGGGCGTCTCCCTCTTCTATGGGGACTCCATCATCACGCCGGCGATCAGTGTGCTCTCGGCCGTGGAAGGTCTCCGCGTGACCACTCCCGGGATCGCGCACCTGATCATCCCGATCGCAGCGGTCATCCTCATCGTGCTGTTCTTCGTCCAGAAGTACGGCACCGGGCGGGTGGGCGTCCTCTTCGGGCCGGTCATGGTGCTCTGGTTCACGGTGCTGGCGGTCGCGGGCCTCGTCGTGGTGGTGCAGTCTCCCGCGGTCCTGCTCGGCCTCTCCCCCAGCTACGCGGTCGTCTTCATGATCGCCCACCCCGGCATCTCGTTCATCGCCCTCGGCGCGGTGGTCCTCGTCATCACCGGCGCCGAGGCCCTCTACGCCGACATGGGGCACTTCGGGCGATCGCCGATACGCCGGGCCTGGTTCTTCCTCGTCTTCCCAGCGCTCACGCTCAACTACCTGGGGCAGGCGGCGCTCATCCTGCGCGATCCCGCTGCACGCGCCAATCCGTTCTTCCTGCTCATCCCCGACTGGGGACGGCTCCCGATGGTGATCCTCGCCACCGTCGCGACCGTCATCGCCAGCCAGGCCGTGATCTCCGGCGCGTACTCGCTGTCGCGGCAGGCGGTCCAGCTGGGCCTCGTGCCGCCGCTCACCATCCGGCAGACCTCGGAGCGGGAGGGCGGCCAGATCTACCTTCCGGCGATCAACTTCCTGCTCTTCATCGGCGTCATGGCCGTCATGCTCACCTTCGGATCGTCCGAGCGGCTCTCGACCGCCTACGGCATCTCGGTGACGGGCGCCCTCGTCGTGGACACCCTGCTGCTGCTCCTCGTCGCCCGGCCGCTCTGGAGGTGGGCGCCGTGGAAGATCGTCCTCGCGGCTGTCGCCTTCGGCGGCCTCGAGCTCACGTTCCTCGCCGGCAACCTCTCCAAGATCATCAACGGTGGATGGGTCCCCCTCCTGATCGCCGCGGTCGTCATCCTGGTCATGACCACCTGGCGCCGCGGCCGGCAGCTGGTGCAGAGCGACCGACGGAAGAAGGAGGGGTCCCTCACCGAGTTCATCGAGCACGTCCGGGAGCAGAACCTGCCGCGCGTCCCCGGCATCGCGATCTTCCCGCACCCCAACAAGGACACGACCCCCCTCGCCCTGCGCGCCAACGTCAAGCACAACCACGTGCTCCATGAGCACGTCGTCATCGTGGCGGTGAGCACCGCGCAGGTGCCGCATGTTCCGACGTCGGAGGCCTTCGCCTACGACGACCTCGGGTACGCGGACGACGGGATCGAGTTCCTCAGCATCCGGTTCGGCTTCTCGGACGAGCCGGACATCCCGCGAGCACTGCGTGCCGCCTGCCGCGCCGGGATACTGCCCCTGGACCCGGCCGGGTTCACCCACGCCTCGTACTTCATCTCCCGCGGCGCGATCCGCACCACCCGGACGAGGGGGATGGTGCCCTGGCGGCGCTCCCTGTTCGTCGGCCTCGCGCACAATGCGGCGGATCCTGCGGCCCGCTTCCGGCTGCCGGCATTGCGGACCGTGACGATGGGCAGCGACGTCGAGATCTGAGGCGCCTCTCCGCGCTAGCGTTGCTCTCGAATCCCCCAACGATCAGGAGCCCTCCGGATGCCCTTCGCCGCCGATCCCGCACGCTACGACTCGATGCCCTACCGGCGCGCCGGACGAAGCGGACTGGTGCTGCCGCCGCTGTCGCTGGGCCTCTGGCAGAACTTCGGCGCCACGCGCTCCTTCGAGACGCAGCGCGCGATCGTCCTGCGGGCCTTCGACGCCGGGATCACGCACTTCGACCTGGCGAACAACTACGGGCCGCCGCCCGGAGCCGCCGAGGAGGTCTTCGGTCGCATCCTCGCCACGGATCTGCGCGCCTACCGGGATGAGATCGTCGTCTCCACCAAGGCCGGTTACCTGATGTGGCCCGGTCCGTACGGAGACCACGGCTCCCGCAAGTACCTCATCTCGTCGCTGGACCAGAGCCTGAAGCGCCTGGGGCTCGACTACGTCGACGTGTTCTACCACCACCGTCCGGACCTGGAGACGCCGCTCGAGGAGTCGATGGGCGCTCTGACGACCGCCGTCGAGCAGGGCAAGGCGCTGTACCCGGCGATCTCGAACTACGACGCTCCGCGCACGACCGCGGCGGCAGAGCTGCTGGCTGCGGCGGGCACTCCGCTGCTGCTCCACCAGCCGCGCTACTCCCTGTTCGACCGCACGCCGGAGCGCGACGTGTTCGACGCGGTCGAGCGTGCCGGTGCCGCTGCGATCGTCTTCTCGCCGCTCGCCCAGGGGATGCTGACGGACCGTTACCTCAACGGTGTGCCGGAGGGCTCCCGCGCCGTGACGAGCGCCTTCCTGCACGAGTCGGATCTGAGTGAGGATGTGCTTGCCACCGTCCGCTCGCTCAACGACATCGCGGCCGGCCGGGGCCAGTCGCTCGCGCAGCTGGCGCTCCAGTGGGTGCTGCGGAACCCGGTCGTCGTCTCCGCGATCATCGGTGCGAGCAGCGTCTCGCAGCTGGAGCAGAACCTCGCCGCGCTCGACGGACCCGAGCTCACCCCGGACGCGCTCGACGCGATCGACGCCGTGCTCGCCGACCGGCCGCGCCCCTGAGCTCGCGCCGCGGCCCCGCGGCATCGCTCCGTCGATCCACAGGATCGCCGTCGGGCGACATTCGTCACGAATGTCGCCCCCGCCCCGACGTAGGGCACCATTCGTCACGAATGTCGCCCCCGCCCCGACGTAGGGCAACATTCGTCACGAATGTGCAGGGCCGAGCCGAGCGCACACCGGCCCGAAACGCGCCTTGACGGGTTCCGGGAGGCGTGTCATACTCGCTTTTACAACGTTGGATTGCATCGTTGTAAACCCGAACCGATCGACGAAGCGGTCGGTCCCATGAGAGGCATTCAATGAAGAAAATGCTTGCGACGCTGGCCGTCGTGGCCGGCGCTTCTCTCGCGCTGGCCGGCTGCTCGAGTTCCCCCAGCTCGAACAGCTCCGGTCCGGTCACCCTGACCTTCTGGCACGGATACACCGAGGCCGACGGCAAGGTGCTCGACAAGATCGTGGAGGACTTCAACAAGTCCCAGAAGAACATCACGATCAAGACCACCACCAAGACGTGGGCGGTCATCGGAGACACCCTCCTCCCCGCGCTCTCCGCCAAGAAAGGCCCGGACATCGTGGCCATGCCGGCCGAGAACCTCCCCGTCTACGCCTCGAAGGGCGCCTTCGCGAAGCTCGACGACTTCTACTCCAGCGACGCCGAGACGAAGGCCTCGATCCGGCCGGCCGCCGTCGACATGGAGAAGATCGAGGGCTCGTACTACGGCGTCCCCACCGGGTTCGTTCCCCTCTCGGTGATCTACAACAAGGCGCTGTTCCAGAAGGCGGGCATCAGCTCCTTCCCCACGACCTGGGATGAGTGGGTCGCCGACGCGAAGAAGCTGACCGTCGACCAGAACGGCGACGGCACTCCCGAGCAGTACGGCCTCGCGCTGCCCGACCACGCCACCGTCGGCAACGGCGTCTGGGCGAGTCTGTTCTACGGGAACGGCGGCAAGATCGTCGACGGCTCCAAGTCCGCTCTCGACTCGTCGCAGAACACCGAGACGCTCAGCTACTGGGCGAACGCGGTCACCAAGGACAAGATCTCGCCGACCGGACTCGATGGAGTCGCTTCCGACAAGCTGTTCTCGTCGGGCAAGGCGGCCATGGAGATCGGTGGCCCATGGATGGCGGGCGTCGCGACCGACAACAAGATCGACTACGGCATCGCCGGAATCCCCGCCGGTCCGAAGGGCGCGGCTGCGTCGGCCATCGGCATCTCGGCGGCCGTGACCGCCCAGACCGACCCGGCGAAGAAGGCTGCGGCGGAGAAGTTCTTCGCCTACTTCTTCACCAAGGATGTCTCCACCAAGTGGTCGCTCGGCTCCGGCTGGCCGCCGCTGCGGACCGACATCCCGTCGTCCGCCGTGTCGTCGAACCCCGTCGTCGCGTCCCTCACGGACCTGGTCGGCGATGCCCGGCCGCTGCTCCCCGGCATCGCGAACAGCACGGATGTGCTCTCCGCCGTCGACGAGGCGACGCAGAAGGCCCTGACGGGAGGCGACCCCGCGTCCCTGCTGAAGTCGGCATCCGCTCAGGTGCAGCAGGCCCTCGCCAAGTGATCTCCCGGTGGACCTGTCTCTTATACACATCTCCGAGCCCACGAGACACTCGCTAATGTGGGGGGGGGGGGGGGGGGGGGGGGGGGGGGGGGGGGGGGGGGGGGGGGGGGGGGGGGGGGGGGGGGGGGGGGGG
>NZ_JBNDHX010000113.1:0-11686 GCF_056755275.1 Leifsonia sp. HAY1-4F | reverse complement strand
CCGATGGACTGAGCGAGCTCGTCGTTGTAGATGACACCGTTCAGCTGGGTGCCGAGGGGCACGCCGTAGATCTTGCCGTTGTAGGTGTAGAGGTTCTTGGCGGAGTCGGGCATGTTCTTGGTGATCGACGCGTCGTTGAGCGGGAGCACGAGTCCGGACTTCGCCCACGGGAGGATCGACTGGGCCTGGCCGGTGCCGCCCTCGGCGAAGAACGTGTCGGGGGCGTTGCCGCCCTGGACCCGCGTCGCGATCGTCGTGCCGTAGCTCTGGACGGGAAGGTTCTGGGTCGTGATCGTGACCCCCTTGTTCTCGGCCTCGAACGCCTTGGCGAGGCCGTCGTAGGCGGCCTTGTCCTGGTCGTTCGTGGCGCCGTAGGCGAAGGTGATCGTCTGCGGCTCCTTGCCGGTGGAACCGCTGCTGGAGCAGCCCGCGAGCGTAAGCCCTGCGGCGACGGGGATGGCGAGCCAGGCAAGCCGGCTGGTGCGGCTCCTGCGTGTGTGCTTCATCGGATTGACCTCTTTTTAGACTTCGTTGTCGGTGAGGCGGCGGCTGTGTCGCTGTCTCCTCTGGGGGCGATTCGAGTTTCGCAGCGCTAAGGCAGATAAACAACGCTACTTCTGCTTATCCCAGACATAAGCTGGGTCAATACCCGATCGGTGCGCGGCGGCCCACGCCCCTGGCGGGTCGCCTCGTTATAGTGAAGACGCCCACCTCCGGGCAGGAAGGATCACACCGTCGTGACCGATTCCCCGCTGATGTCGCGGCTCGATCTCAACCTGTTGATCGCGCTCGACGCCCTCCTCACCGAGCGCAGTGTGACCCGTGCCGCCGAGCGGTTGCGGCTCAGCCAGCCCGCGCTGAGCGCCTCGCTGTCGAGACTTCGAGTGCACTTCGGGGATCCGATCCTCGCGCGGCGCGGCAACGCCTACGAGCTGACGCCCCTTGCCCTGCGGCTCGCCGACCACACGACGATCGCGCTGGAGGCGGCGCGCCGGGTCTTCGAGAGTCAGGCGACCTGGGACCCGTCCGAGTCGGTGCGCCAGTTCTCGATCTTCGGATCCGATTACGGGTTCACCACCATCGGACGCGTCGTCTCGGAGCTGGCCGCCGCGCAGGCCCCCGGGGTTCACTTCCGGTTCATGCTCCACAACCCGACGGTGGTCGAGGATGCCGCGAATCGCCTCCGATCGGTGGACGGGATGGTCATCCCGCACGGATTCCTCACCGAGCTGCCGTTCGTCGACCTGTGGCAGGACGACTGGGTCGCGATCGTCGCCGAGTCGAACGACCAGGTCGGAGACCTCTTGTCGCGTGAGGAGCTGTCGCAGCTTCCCTGGGTCATGAACTATCAGTCGCGCTCCGCGTTCACCTCTGCGGAACGGCAGGTGCAGCAGCTCGGGATCGAGCCCGACGTCGAGGTCGTGGTGGAGAGCTTCCTGGCCATTCCGCATTTCATCGCGGGCACGAACCGCGTGGGCATCATCCACTCGGCTCTGGTGCCGCTGGCCAAACGCGCCGCCGCGGTGCGCGTCGTCCAGCTCCCGTTCCCGCCGACCCCCATCGTCAACGCCCTGTGGTGGCATCCCGTCCACACGCACGACCCGGAGCACACGTGGATGCGCTCGCTCTTCGAGGAAGCCGGCCGCATCGTCGCCGCGGGCGAGCACACCTGAGCGAGGCGGCCCCCCGCATTCGTCACGAATGTGCGGTTTGGGGGCGGTTTCATGGCGTGAGAAGCGACATTCGTGACGAATCTGCGGATGCGACGAGGGCATACCGGCGCTCCCCAATCCACTCGCTGATCGCGGCCAGGGTGCACGCCGCGCCGGGGTGCGACGGCTCGTCGATGTGGGCGTGATCCGCGTCCGGCTCGACGTAGAGGGTGGTGTCGCGTCCGGCTGCCGAGAGGCGGGCGGCGAACGCCTCCCCAGCAGGTTCGCGCTGCGGGTCCGGGCATACCGCTGGGCGGCGAGCACGTCATCCGACGGCGCCGGCGGTCGGCCGGCTCGCCGTGCTCGCGCAGCCACGCGATGGCGTCCGGTAGCGGCAGCGCGCGAAGGTCCGGTTGGGTGTCGGTCATCGCGGGCCTAGCGTGCCGCCGGCTGCAGCGAACGCATGCTCGCCCGGATCAGGTCATGCTGCTTACGCACGAGCACGAGCGGGTCGACCTCCCCCAGCTCGGCGAACGCGTGACCCTCCCACTCGCTCGACCAGTAGCCGCGGTAGCCGCCCTCGACGAAGATCCTCACCAGCTCCGGGTAGTCGATGGCGGGCTCCTGGCCGGTCTCGTCGATGTCGTAGAACTTGGCGTGCACGTGGAGGATCTGCGGCATGATGTCCGCCCACTCGTGCGGGTCGACGTGCCCGTGCATGTTGAACGCCAGGTGAGCGAGCGAACCGAGCCGGCCCGGGTCGAACCCACGGCTGTTCAGGTAGCCGATGAACTCCTCCTGGCGCTCGCGCATCGACGCGTCGGTCGCCCAGATCTCCTGGAGCCGCTGCACCTCCTCATCTCCCAGGCCCGCCCGGCGCACCGCGCGCAGCAGGGTCGGCGACATGCTGTGCATCGTCGACGAGAAGTCGGCGACGAAGCCGAGCAGCGGGGAGTCGAGTTCGGCGTAGAGGTCCCGCACCTTGACGATCTCGGGCGCGTTCGGACCCATCGGTGCGTGGATCTCGTAGGCGAGCTCGAGATCGAGGTCTTCGGCGACCGGCAGCAGGCGGCGCAGCAGGTCGGGCTTCGCCGACTGGATGCGCACCAGCGGGAAGCCGAGCTTCTTGGCGCCGCGGAACAGCAGTTCGCTGACCTCGAACTCCTCGTCGGGCGTCATGTCGCGGTCGCGCCGCTTGCCCATGTCGAGGTTGGCTCCGAACGAGCTGGCGTCGAAGCCGTGCCGGTCGAAGGCCTCCCGCCAGGTCGTCACGAACTCGTCGGAGACGACCGGATACGTCGGCAGCACCTGGGAGGCGACGATCTCGATCCCCGGGCCGATGCCGAGCTCGGCGACGCGGTCGAGCAGCCCGTCGAAGTCGAACCAGCCGGCGCGGAACTCAGCGCTGGCCGAGTAGAGCGTCAGCCCCAGCTGGAACGGGTCGGCGTCGGTCGTCTCCGGCGCCGGGGGAACATCCGTCACGAGCACGGGCGGCTCGGCATCGTGGTCGGTCGCCGTGAGCGTCAGGTGCTGGTGCACGATGTTCGGGACGTAGAGCCCGGGGCCGCCACCCTCCCCCGGCCGGATCTGCATGTAGGGCAGCCGCAGCTCCCCGTGCAGCTCGACCTCGTGCGTTTCGCCGAGCCGCACAGCCGGCTCACGCCGCACGATGAGCAGTGGATGCGACTGCAGGTACCAGAGCACGTCGCTCTGCTGCGGGAGGTCGGCGATACTATAGCGGACGCCGTCCAGCTCGAAGGTCAGGTCCTCCTCCGGCACCTGGACGCCGTCGAACGTCAGCCGGAGGGTGGTGACGGAGGACAGCCACAGGCTGCGGTACCAGGGGATGGTCAGGGCGAGGGCGACGCCCTCCGGGTGGACGCGCAGGCTCGCGTCGTCGACGAGTCCATTGGGCATGGTTCAGTTCCTGTCTGGGTGCGCCGCTGCACGTTCTGCGGCGATGGTGCGGATGAGGGTGTGCTGCCGCCGGAGCTGGTCGGGCGCGCGGTACGGCTCGTGGTGGCCCTCGTACTCGCTCGACAGCCAGCCGGTGTAGCCGCAGTCGACGACCACGTCGATGATGTCCCGCCATGGGATGTAGTGGTCGACGAGGTCGTCGTCCACCTCGTAGAACTTGGCCTGGAAGTAGACGGTGTGCTCCATCACGTCGGCCAGGTCGGACACCGGCACGAACGGAACCACCGGCGGGCGGGCCGAGCCGTCGCCCATGCGGAAGGAGGCGCTGCCTCCCCGCCTCGGGTACGACGACAGCTCGAAGACGCCGGTGTCAATCAGGAGGCCGAAGTGCTCGGAGCCGGTGCGCTCCTTGAACTCCAGGTACTCCTCCACGACCGGCGATTTGATGACGGTCGGCCAGTGGATCTCCGGGCAGATCACGATGCCGAGGTCGGCGGCCAGCTGCAGGTTGCGCTCCACGGCCTCCTGCCAGATCGGGTCGACCAGGAGGTCCTCGGAGATCACGCCGATCTTGGGGCGCACGAACGAGAAACCGAGGGTCGAGGCGAGCCGGAGGTCGAGCTCCAGCTGCTGCGCGCCCTCGGCGGCGGTCATTCCGCGGCCCGGGAAGCGGCGAGTGTCGATCCACGACCCGTACAGGGTCGGCGTCAGTCCCAGGCCCTCGTTGCGCGCGAACCACGCGTCGATCCACGCGTTGGACGGGCTCGGGTAGTCCTGGATGTGACCCTCGCCGAGGATCTCGAGGCCGCTGGCGCCGAGGTCGGCGACGTCGGCGATGCAGTCCTCGACGGTCATGGTGACGCCGATGTCGTCGGTGTAGCTGTACAGCGAGACGCCGAGGCGGAAGGGAAGGTCGTCCGTGGTCCCATTTCGATCGCTCACTTGACGATCACCGCTTTCCGCGTTGCGGTCCAAATCGAGGGCTGGAGCTCCTCCGGGATGTACGACATCCGGAGCCGCAGCTCCAGGCTGACGTCGTGGATGCCGCTGGCGAGGCCGCCGGCGCGGGGCACGGTCAGCACGGCAGCGTGGCCGAGAGGCCAGCGGGCGTCGGCGGCCTGCTGCAGCTCCTCGAACGAGAACTCGCCGGCCGGTAGGGTCCAGCGGATGGTGTCGCCGTCGAAGCGCTCACCGTCGACGGTCACCGTCGGCTTCTCGATGAGGTTCGCCCAGAGCCCGCGGTAGTACGGGCTGCGCACGCGGAGCTGGAATCCGGTGGGCGCGCCGTGCGGGCCGACGTTGCGGAACCCCGCCGTCTGTATCAGTTGTTCTTCGAGCATCGGATTCTCCTTCGGATCGATGTATGGCTGTCAGTTGCGGGCGTCTGCGGATGCGCTCGTCGCCGCGGCCAGCTGCGCGGCGGCCTCACGCGCCCCGCGCACGGCGATCGCGACGCTCATGAGGGTGGGATTCATGCTCGTGGCCGTCGGGATGAGGGCGTTTCCGCCGACCACGAGGTTCTCGTAGCCCCACACGCGCGAGTACGGATCGGCGACCGAGGTGCCGTCGTCCTCCTCGCCCAGGCGCATGGTTCCCTGGTAGTGCAGGCTGGAGCCGTTCGGCAGCAGCCGGGGCTCGGCGACGAACGTACCGAGGGCGTTACCGGCGCGCCGCAGGCGCTCGGTGGCCTCGGCGATCTCGCGCTGCTCCCCGTCGGTGAGCTCGTACGAGACGGTCATGTTGGGGAACCCGCGATAGTCGAATTCGTCGTCGTCGAAGGTCACGCCGTCGTCGTACCGCGGCTGCTTGCGCATCCCGTAGCCCATGTTGACGTACCCCCAGCGGTTGCCGGCCGCCGGATGCGCAGGGTCCAGCTGGAACGGCGGCCTCTCCGCGTACATCACCTGCAGCGAGAACGGGTGACCCGGTTCCGAGAAGGGGATGCGGTTGACGGCCGCGACCGGATCGGCCGGGTTGGTCGCCCTGCGGGCGAGCTCCGCATCCAGCTCCTCCTCCGTCGCGAAGCGGCCCATGCTCTCAGCATCGAGGGCGACCGTGGAGATCACGACTGGATGCTCTGTCAGGTAGTGCCCGAGAGCTCGCGGACGGATCCCGGACGCCCACAGCAGCTGCGGGGAGCGGAAGGCGTCGGCGGCAACGATCACGAGGTCTGCGTCGAACGTGTAGACCTCGTGGTTGCGGAGGTCCTCGACCACGACCCCGGTCACCCGGCTGTCGGAGTGCTCGACCCGGCGCACCAGGGAGAGGTCCCGCAGCTCGAATCGCTCCGAGAGGTCGGTCCCGGCCTCGAGCAGCGGCCCGAGCACCACGTCGGCTCCGGCCCAGCGCATGGTGCCGTCAGGCTGGGGATCGCCGGAGACAGGCAGAGTCGACGGCCCGTAGCCGTCGGGCAGCTCGGAGCCGAACTCCTCGGCCAGCAGCGACCGGATGGCCCCGCCGATCTCCGAGTCTGCGAAGGCCGATGTCTGCACGTGCAGGAGCCGCGACGCCTCCGCGATCAGCTCTTCCCATTCCGGGTCCGCGATGAACGGGATGCGCTCGCTGAACGACGGGCTCGGCGTCGCGCACGTCCAGTGGGCGCCCATCCCCCCCACGTTGGTGGACGCGGCCCCCGCAGGGAAGCTGGACGCGTGCGCCGAGCCCTCGCCGCCGTAATCGAGGAGATGCGTCCCGCCGCGCGCGGTGAACATCCCCTCGACGACGACGGACGAGGGGATGCCGAGGGACTCGCGGAACGCCCCGGCCTGCGGACCCTGCGACAGCTCGCGAGCCCGCTCCTTCTCATCCGGGTCGGGGATGTTGCGCACGTTCTCGCCGGCGATGGCGGTCAGCTGCGGGCCCGCCTCGAACATGACGACGCGCGCGTCGGGGAGCGCTTCGAGCAGCAGCCGGGCGTAGACGGATCCGATGGGACCACTGCCGACGACGGCGATGGTGTGGGTCGGGGTGAGGGTCATGAGGGTCTCCTGGTCGCTCAGGCGGGGATGGACGCGGTCGATACCGCGCGCAGCGGGTCGGTGTCATCGGACAGGCGCCGGTTCGGCAGCAGGATCGACGCCACGACTCCGACGAGATAGGTGAGGGCAAGCGCCACGAAGATCGGGACGAACACGCTCTGGTAAACCTGGGCGACCTGCTGCTGGATCGCGGGGCTTTGGGCATGGACGATGGCGGGCGTCAGCGTGTCCGCGTGGAGGCCGGTCGGGAGCATGGCTACGACGCTCGCACCGATGATGCCGCCGATGAGGGCGGTCACCACGGTCGCCCCGACCTGCCTCACCAGGTTCACGCTCGCGGTGATCGTGCCGGTCTCCGCACGCGGCACGGCGCTCTGGACGACCGCGACGATGAGGCTCATGAAGGCGCCGGTCCCGAGTCCGACAACGGCCATCGCGGCCGCGGGCGCCCACAGCGGTGCACCGACAGGGAGCAGCGCCATCGCGCCGAGGCCTGCGGCGCCGAGCACCGTGCCGATGAGCGGGTAGACGCGGTAGTGGCCGGTGCGGCTCACCAGCCAGCCGGTCGCGAGGTTGGTCACCAGCATCCCGAACACCGTCGCGATCGGCACGAGCCCTGAGACCGTGGCGCTCGTGCGGTACGCCATCTGGAAGTAGGTCGGCAGATACGACGTGATCGAGAACAGGCCGATGCCGACGATGGCCGAGATGACCGTGCCGGCAGCGACCGTGCGATCGCGGAAGTGGCTGAGGGGCACCAACGGCTCCTCGACCCGCAGTTCGATGACGAAGAAGACGACGAGGGCGACGGCTGCGATCACGAACGCGACGGTCGTGGCGACCGCCTGCGCGCTGTCGCCCACCCAGGACACGGCCAGAACGAGCGCGACCAGGCCGATCGTCAGGGCGATCGCGCCGACGACGTCGAACCTCCCGATCCGCCCCGGTTCGATGTGCGGGATGGCCACGATCGCGAGCGCGAACGCGAGGATGCCGACGGGGGCGTTGATCCAGAACACCCACGGCCAGCCCCAGGTGTCCGTGATGATGCCGCCCAGCACCGGCCCGATGAGGATCGCGATCGGGAAGGCCGCGCCGATGATCGCCATGAACTTCGGCCGCTGCCGCGGCGTTGTCACCTCGGCGATGATCGTCTGCGACATCAGCTGGAGGCCGGCCGAGCTCATCCCCTGGATCACGCGCGCGACGATAAGCCAGACGATTCCGTTCGCGAAGCCGCACGCGACCGAGCTAAGGATGAACACGGCGACCGAGCTGAGGAACACGGCGCGCGGCCCGATCCGGTCCCCGAGCTTGCCGAGAACGGGCAGCAGAACGGTGCTGGCGAGCGTGTACCCGACGACGATCCAACTCATGTGCTCGAGCGCGCCGAGCTGGCCGGCGACGGTCGCGATGGCCGTGCTGACGACAGTGTTGTCGAGGGCGCCGAGGAAGGACACGGCGAGGAGGGAGGTGACGAGGAGGCGGAACCTGAGTGGCGAGAGCGGCATGCGAAACCCGAACGATCGGGTGATCGACGCGACGGTTTGTGCCCTCTCCGCAACGTCACGGTGAGGAACGGGCCGGGGCCCCGGCGTCATGGTCAGTCTACGACAATCTTAGGTATTTTTTCAACCTAAGTGGTCGTTTCGGTCGGATCCCGGAGCAACGTGACCTCGGCGATGCCGATCCCGCGCTGCGGCACGATCGCTAGGCGCTCGTCACCATTGAGGAACCGGGCCAGCCGCAGCTCCCCTCCGTCGAGCACGAGCTCGCGCACCTCGTCGATCTCGACCGTCGTATCGTCCGCGGCGAAGTCGAACAGCGCCGCCTGGCCCGCGACGATGAACCGGTCCGGCCCCGTGCGGATCACGATGCCGAATGGACGGTCATCCCCGGGGGACTGGATGGCGCCGGGCCTCGTCTCCGACGGCGACAGCTCGGGCTCAGGGAGTTGCACGCCGACATCCAGGAGCATTCGGGCGAACAAGGCGGGCCCGTTGCGCACAGTGAGGGTGAGGTCGCCGAAGCGATGCGACGCGGATTCGTCCTGGGCTCCCAGCGCGAACCCCCAGACGTTCCCGAGGGGGCGCTGCTCCAGGATGCGGTCCGCCAACGCCAGCAGGCTCCGGGCCGCCTCGAAGAAGAGGGCGCCCTCCCGGCCGTCCTCCAGCCCGAATGCGCAGTAGCCGATCGCGTCCAGCGCCCCGACGGCGAGGAACAGATCACCGGCGGAAAAGCGCGACTCCGGGACGAAAAGCGGGTTCCCGCGCCGCGCATACGCCTCGAGCACCGCGCGGGCGTCATCGATGTAGATGTCAGGCGACAGCCAGTCGAGCGACGGCGCCACCGTCTGCCACAGTCCGAGCATCCGTGCGGTCGGCCCTCCGCTCGGGTACTGGCCCGGCTTGTCTTGACCGGGCTGCGGACCGAGCCAGGCGTTCGCGAAGAACGGGATGCGCGTCGACGAGCGCACGGGAGCCGCGATCCTCTCGACGTACGATGCGAACGCCCACGCCATGAACGTCTCCTGAATGTCGTCGGCGTTCCCAGTGAGCTGCGACCACGCCGCCCCGGCGGGTGCCGCGAGCACAGCCTCACCAATCCCGGCGGGGAGCGCGTCGACGTCCTTCCGCGCGAGCTCCACCAGCAGGTCCGGCACGGCGGCATTCCACGCGGCGAGACCCGGCGTGGAGTGGTCGCGGGCCGAGCCGAGGAGGCCGATCTCGTTCTCGACCTGGATCATGATCACGGTCTCGGCGTCATCGATGGCCGTCAGATGCCCCGCGAAGGCCGCGAAGGCCCGCGCGTCCGCCGCGACGAGCTCGGGCGAGAACACGGAGAGGGCAGGCTTCGCCATCGATCCCGCGTAGCTGAACGGCGTCGGCAGCGGCTCTTCCTGCAGCACCGCTCGCGGAAACCGCGCGGTGTCGGCGCGCACCCAGGTGGGCGCGTAGGTCGACAGTGCGTTCTTGAACGCGCCGAACCAGATCACGCCGAGCTTGAGTCCGACACCGCGCGCCTGCCGGACCAGTTCATCCACGACACGGAAGTCGAAGTCGCCCTCGGTTCGTTCGATTTCTGCCCAGGCGACCGACACCAGGACCGTGTTGATGCCGACGCCGGCGAGCCGGTGCCACTCCGCGGCCAGGTACGCGGGGTCCGACGAGCTCGAATTGTGCAACTCGCCGCCGATGGCGAGGAAGGGCCGACTGTCGACGATGAGCGAGGAGTTCTTGGTGACCGCGGTGTCCATTTTCCGAGTATCGCAGACTTCCGCGTCAAAGCTGCCTAAGTTACTCGATTCTTGACTATACGAACGATCGGCGAGTAACGTCGACGCTTACACAGGCGTGGAAGTGGAAGCCGAATCCGTCTCGGCCACGGAGATCATCAACTGCTCGGCGCTGTACTACGCGCCGAGCACCTGGACGATCCATTCACCGCGCTTGTTCGTAGACCCTATTTAGGGCGCCCTCGTCTCGCCCTCTTCGCCCATGACCGGTGGCGGACCTTCGGGGTCGACGGCGCCACCCTCGTTTACCCAATTCTCAATCCTGGCGGCGTCCTCTTTGGTCACTGGCCAAGGTCGGCCGAGGAGCGACTTGACCTTTTCCGTGAGCTTCGACATACCTCGGACTCTAGTCCGAGCTACCATTCAGGTGAGATGGCGAACGGCTTTTTTGGACGAACACAACCGCAACAACCAGTGCCCGAGGAGGCGGATCTCTAAGGGCTGCGTCGACTGCCCTCTGACGGAGGCACTCGAGGCGCGGATGCTAACAACTTCACGACACTCGACGTCAACAGCGCTGCCAATGTCGGGACAACCGCGGAACTCGCGAACACTGCCGGCATCTCCGCGCGCCACATGGTTGCAGCCGCATGAAAACTCTTGGAGGCCCAGGTATGAATGCAAGCGAGCCTGTCGACAACCGAACGCAGCGGCCACATCTTACGTTGGCATCTGCCGTGATGTTCGTGGCCGACCTGGGGCGGTCAGTGGTCTTCTATCAGGAACTTCTCGGATTCGAGACGACCGCTCGCACCGAGGAGGCCGCACTTCTCGTCAGCCCAGACGGCTATCAGTTGTATCTGCGCAGCATGGGAAAGCGGGCTCAGCACCCAATTGGTGCGATCGGCATTCAATACCTCGTGTGGACTGCCGAAAGCGAAGACGACCTTCAACGATGCGAGCGGGTTCTAAAAGCGCAATCGCCCCAGGTCACCAGCACGACGGTCGATGGGTTCCGGATGGTCGAGGGCCGGGGACCAGACAATGTTCCAGTCGTGATCACCTTCCCAGGCCCAGATCAGGCACCACGACATGGCATCCTGCGGCGGATCTACGCCTGGTAATAGTCACCATTCGCACCAAAACAACATCCTGGTCCTCACAATCCGGTCGGACGGTGGCGTTGCGGAGTTCGACCCGCTGGTTGAGTCGGACGGACGCCAACGGCAGGCGTGCCCGGAATTGAGCAGATGACCGGTTCCCCGGCTAACACGGTGATCGCCTGATCATGATGGACGATCTGTATCGGCTCGCCACAATCGATGGAGTATTTCGCACTCGCATGTGTGACTTCCACACGCAGGGTTCGGCCGGATAGCAGCAACCCGAACGCGAGGCGGGTGAGCCCAGTGGGAAGGCGAGGCCGGAAGCTGAGCGCGCCCTCGGTGTGACGCATCCCTCCGAAACCCGCCACCAGCGCGGTCCAGACTCCCGCCAGCGATGCCAGATGCACGCCGCTCCTCGTATTATGTGCCAGGTCGTCCAAGTCCATCAGCGCAGCCTCGGCCAGGTAGTCTTCCGCCAGACCTAGGTGTCCGACTTCGGCGGCGATCACCGCCTGTACGGATGCAGACAACGATGAATCGCGCACGGTCAGCGCCTCGTAGTAGGCGAAGTTACGGGCCTTCTGCTCGGCCGTGAACGCTTCAGGACGAAGCTGCATCGCCAGTACCAGATCGGCCTGCTTGACCACCTGCTTGCGGTAGAGATCGAAATAAGGGAAGTGCAGCAGCAGCGGGTATTGCTCAGCTGTTGTGGTGTCGAAGTCCCACACCTGATATCCGGTGAAGCCCTCGGCCTGCATATGGACACCTAGCACCTCGTCGTACGGAATGAACATGTCC
>NZ_JBNDHX010000112.1:0-11919 GCF_056755275.1 Leifsonia sp. HAY1-4F | reverse complement strand
TCCGTCGTCGGCAGCGTCAGATGTGTATAAGAGACAGTCACGAATGTGAGGCGGTCAGACGACGTCGCGCCAGCGAGCCGAGCAAACATTCGTGACGAATGTGCACCTAGACGCGCTCTGAGTGAACATTCGTGACGAACCGGTCGAGGCGTGCGAGGAAACCCGCGGGGTCAGCGAAGAGGTCGGAGGCCGTCACGCGGACGACCCGCCACCCCTCGGCCTCAAGAAGCTCCCGACGCTCGATGTCGAGCCGCCACTGCCGTCGATCCACCCGATGCCCGTCGCCCTCGTACTCGAAGGCGACGCGTCGTCGCGGGATGCTGAGATCGGGATGGAGGGTCAACCGCCCGCCGTCGACGGGCACGGCATCATTGACCTCGAGTCCGTCGAAGCCGTGCGCCTCGAGAAAGAGCCGCAGGAGCGTCTCCGGTCGCGAGTCGGAACCGAAGCGGATGCGCGGGAGCGCCCAGGCCCGCGCGCGGGCTCCTCGGGTTCGGTTCAGTTCTTCGGCCAGCTCCCCGAGTTCACCCACCTCCAACAGTGCCCGGCGTCGGCGTGCCCCGACGAGGTGATCGCCGGCCGCGACCAGGTCTTCCCGACCGATCACGCCCGAGAGCTGGCACCAGATGTGAGCGGGAGTGCAGATGGGGACGCCATCGAGGATCTCACCCGAGACGCTCCCGAGGCTGTGACCGACCACGCCGCGCCCCCGCGGCGGGGTGCTGGGAAACGCCACCGAGACGTGCAGGGGATCCGCCGGAGACCAGTCGGGAAGCGGGACACCCAGGAGTGCCGCCGCTGTCTGATGGCTGAAGTAGCCTTCCTCGGGCATCAGAGGAAGATAAGCCCGGCAGAGTTCCTGAACACTGGTCGGCGCGACGGTCAGATGCACCGAGTGAAACGGATGGTGGAGATCGGGTCTGCGGAGACGTGACGCTCCAACTCCGAGGTGATGAGCCTCCCGGCGTACGAAGGGGATTCCGACGAGAGCAGGCGGAAGAGGTGCTGGGGTTCGCATCCATTCATCGCACTACGTCGCGGCCCTTCCGAGACGGGCTCGGCGGGATCTGTGGACTACGGCGCCATCTCCCCAGGGGCACATACATTCGTGACGAATCGCGACCCCACGACCGTGTAGGCGACAGCACGTTCGTCACGAATGTCGCCTCCAACCCCGCCGAAGTGCACATTCGTCACGAATGTCGCCTCCAACCCCGCCGAAGTGAACATTCGTCACGAATGTCGCCCCTAACCCGGCGGAGGTGCACATTCGTGACGAACGTGGGGGGCGAGGGTCAGACGGCGTCGCGCCAGGAGTGGGAGGGGGCGAAGCCGAGGATGCGGCGGGCCTTGTCGATGGACAGCAGTGTGTCGTTGACGCCCAGCTCGCGCTTCAGGGGGACTCCGGGGAACACCTCGGCGACGAGCTCGTCGTTCGGGCGGGACATGACGGTGTCGGCGGCGGCGATGATGAAGCGGTCGAAGCCGGTGGTGTCCCACTCCAGCGCACGGCGGATCGCCTGGGCGCCGTCGCGGCCGTCGATGTAGCCCCACAGGTTCCACTTGCGCGCCCACGGGTCGTCATCGAAATCGGGGAAAACGGCGTAGTCCTCGGGGTCCATGACGTTGGAGAAGCGGAGCGCCACGATCTTGAGGGCCGGATCCCAGCGCACCAGCTCGATGGCCATCTGCTCCTCGAGATGCTTCACCAGCGAGTAGGTGCTCTCCGGGCGCGCCGGGTAGTCCTCATCCACGGGGATGTACGGCGGCGGCACATCGAACGGCAGCCCGAGCACCGTCTCGCTGGACGCGTACACGACGTTGCGGATGCCCGCCCGCCGGGCGGCCTGGAACACGTTGTACGTGACGCGGATGTTGTTGTGGAACGTCGCCACGTCGCTCAGGATGCCCGGCGCCGGGACCGCGGCGAGGTGCACGATCGCGTCGAACCCGTCGTGACGGTCGTTCACCCCGAGGATCGCGTCGATGGTCTGGCCGTAGTCGGTGAGATCGACCTGGACGAATCCGGGCCCGCGCTCCCCCACCGCATCCAGGGAGACGACGTCATCCCCCGCCTTCCGCAGCTCGCGCACGACGGTGCGCCCGAGCTTGCCCGATCCTCCGGTGACAGCGATTCGCATTCGGCCAGTCTACGAGAGCGCCGAGGTGCTCGAATGTGCACGCGACACGCCGGGGCGAGGTGCAACAACGAGCACTTCGGCGGTCCACGGCGGGCGACGCGCGGCGCAGCGGCGCGGGGTCAGAACCAGTCGGAGGCGCGGACCTGCCTCATGGCCTCCCGGCGCGACTCCTTGTCGAGACGGTCGAGGTAGAGCTTCCCGTCGAGGTGGTCGGTCTCGTGCTGCAGCGCCTGGGCGAGGACGCCGGTGCCGGACAGCTCGACCTCATTGCCGTCCAGATCGATGCCGGTCACCCGGGCGAAGGGATAGCGGAGCGTCTTGAACCAGAGCCCGGGCACGGAGAGGCACCCCTCGTCCATCAGCTCCGGCTCACCCGAGACCTCGACGAGCACGGGATTGATGACGTAGCCGACCTGACCGTCCACGTTGTAGCTGAAGGCGCGCTTGTCCACTCCGATCTGCGGCGCCGCGACACCGGCGCGACCCGGCGGCAGTACGCTGTCCACCAGGTCCTCGACGAGGCCGCGCACCCCGTCGTCGATCTCGGCGATCGGCTCGGACGGCGTCTTCAGCACAGGGTCGCCGAACAGGCGGATCTGACGTTCGGTCACAGGTACTCCTCGAGAACGGGCGGACGAGAGAACGGGCGGAAAGGCGGACGGACGAGAGGACGTTCAGTCGCGCTCGGCCGGCAAACCCTCGACCACGAGGGCGGCCAACGTGCGAGCCGACAGCCGGGTCAGCGGCTTGAGGTCCTTCCAGGAGACGACCGATCCGGCGGCCAGCTGCGGGTCGTACGGGATGCGGACGATCTCGCGCACCCGCGAGCGGAAGTGCGCCTCGATCTCGTCCAGCTTCACCAGGTTCGTGGCGTGCGTCGCGGTGTTGAGCGCGACGACCGCATTGCGGACCAGTTCGCCGTACCCGTTGGCCTCGAGCCACGTGAGCGTCTCGGAGGCGAGCCGTGCCTCGTCCACGCTGCCGCCCGACACGATCACCAGGGAGTCGGCCCGCTGCAGGGTCGCGCGCATCACCGAGTGGACGATGCCGGTGCCGCAGTCGGTCAGGACGATCGAGTAGAAGCGTGCCGACAGGTCGGCGACGACGTTGTAGTCGTTCTCGTCGAACGCCTCCGACAGCAGCGGGTCCGTGTCCGACGCGAGGATGTCGAGCCGCGTCTCATCCCGCGAGACGAGCGCGGAGAAGTCCGTGAATCCGCCGATGCTGGCGGCCTTGTGCACGACATCCCGGACCGTGGACCGGGTCTGCCTCGGGACCCGCTCGGACAGCGTCCCGCGGTCCGGGTTGGCGTCGATCGCGATGATGCGGTCCTCGCGGGCCGACGCCAGCGCCATCCCGAGCAGGGTGGTCACGGTGGTCTTGCCGACCCCGCCCTTGCGGGTGAGCACGGGGACGAAGCGGGCGCCGCCCTCGAAGTGCTTCTGGATGCGGTGGTCGAGCTCCTTGCGGGCACGCACCGCGGCCGAGTCGCCCAGGTTCACCATGCGGAAGGTGACGTTGTAGACGAATCGCTGCCACGGGCCCTCGGGGCCGGGACGCGTCTTGCGGTTGACCTCCAGCAGGCGATCGGCGGTCAGCATCGCGGCCGGCTCCGGCTGCGCGGAGTACTCGCCGCGCAGGCGGTCACGGCGCGACGCCGAGTACGGCTCTGACCCCGGCAACGGGGGGATGTCGCTCCCGGCGGCAGCGGAGCCGGCGGCCGCGGACCCGGACTCCGGCTCGGGAGCCGCCGCCAGGCGGGAGGCGACGATCGCCACCGACATGGTGGTGGGCTCGGCGGGCGATGCAACGAAGCCCGGGTCGACCGGGACGTCGTCGATCGCGACCGCCGCCTCGTCCTCCGGGATCTCGCGGGGAGCCACCGGCGGGAGGTCGAGCGCGATGCTGAGGGTCGAATCCACATCCAGCGAGGATGCGGGGAGGAACGGACGCGCGGGCGTCAGCTCGTCGTCGGCCGGCACGAGGTCGCGCGGTTCGCGCTCCTCCGGTGCGTCGGCGTCGGGCTTGTCTGCCACGTGGTGCGATCTCCTTCTGCTGCGGGTGGATCCCGCGATTCGTCATTGTAGGCCGTCCCGGTTCCGGGTCGGCCGGGGCCGGTCAGGCGGTCTGGATGACCACGAGCAGGTCGCCCGCGTCCACCTGCTGCGTCTTCGGGATGGCCAGCCGCTCGATGACGCCGGCGACGGGAGCGGTGATCGCCGCCTCCATCTTCATGGCCTCGATGGATGCGACGGCCTGGCCGACGGCGACCGGGTCGCCGACGCCCACCTGCAGCGTCACGACACCGGAGAACGGTGCCGCGACCTGGCCGGGCTTCGCCGTGTCCGCCTTCTCGGCCGCCTTCGTCTCGACGACGATGCTGCGGTCGCGTACGAACACCGGCCGGAGTTGGCCGTTGAGCGTGGTCATGACCGTCCGCATGCCCTTCTCGTCCGCCTCGCCGATCGCCTCCAGGCCGACGTAGAGACGCACGCCGCGGCTGAACTCGATGACGTGCTCGGAGCCCTGCCGCAGGCCGTAGAGGTAGTCGAGCGAGTCGACCACCGACAGGTCGCCGAAGAGCTCGCGCATCTGCTCGTAGATCCGCGTGGGAGCGGGGAAGAGCAACCGGTTGAGAGTCGCGCGGCGCTCCTCGCTGGAGCCCTCGAGCGCGCTGGCGTCGTCGGCCGAGAGGTCCTCGACACCGACCTTGATGGTCTTGCCGGCCAGAACCTTCGTGCGGAACGGCTCCGGCCATCCACCCGGCAGCTCGCCCAGCTCGCCGGCCATGAAGCCGACGACCGAGTCCGGGATGTCGTAGTTCTGCGGGTTCTCGGCGAAGTCGTCCGGGTCGGCCTTCACAGCTGCGAGGTGCAGGGCGAGATCGCCGACGACCTTGGACGAGGGCGTCACCTTCGGGATCCGGCCCAGGATGCGGTTGGCCGCCGCGTACATGTCCTCCACCAGCTCGAAGTCCTCGGCGAGACCGAGAGCCTTCGCCTGCTGCCGCAGGTTGGAGAGCTGGCCGCCCGGGATCTCGTGCTTGTACACGCGGCCGGTGGGGCCGGGCAGACCGGACTCGAAGGGGCGGTACACCTGACGCACCGCCTCCCAGTACGGTTCGAGGTCCTCGACCGCGCTGAGCGAGATGCCGGTGTCGCGCTCGGTGTGTGCGAGCGCGGCGACGAGGGCGGAGGCGCTCGGCTGGCTGGTGGTGCCGGCCATGGGGGCGCTCGCCACGTCGACGGCGTCCGCGCCGGCCCGGGATGCGGCGAGCAGCGTCGCGAGCTGGCCGCCCGGGGTGTCGTGCGTGTGCACGTGTACCGGGAGGTCGAACCGCTCGCGGAACGCTGCGACCAGCGCCTCGGCGGCCGAGGGACGGAGCAGGCCCGCCATGTCCTTCACCGCGAGGATGTGCGCGCCGGACTCGACGATCTGCTCGGCGAGACGCAGGTAGTAGTCGAGAGTGTAGAGATCCTCGGCCGGGTCGAGCAGGTCGCCCGTGTAGCAGACGGCGACCTCGGCGACAGCCGAACCCGTGGCGAGCACGGACTCGATCGCCGGCCGCATCTGAGACACGTCGTTGAGGGCGTCGAAGATGCGGAAGATGTCGACTCCGGTTGCCGCTGCCTCCTGCACGAAGGCGTCCGTCACCTGCGTCGGGTACGGCGTGTAGCCGACGGTGTTCCGGCCGCGCAGCAGCATCTGGATGTTGATGTTCGGCAGCGCCTCGCGGAGCGCGGCGAGCCGCTCCCACGGGTCCTCGCCGAGGAAGCGGAGGGCGACGTCGAAGGTCGCACCGCCCCAGGCCTCGACGGACAGCAGCTCGGGCGTCATCCGAGCGACGTAGGGAGCGACCGCGAGCAGATCGCGGGTGCGGACACGGGTCGCCAACAGGGACTGGTGCGCGTCGCGGAATGTGGTCTCGGTGACCGCGAGGGCCTTCTGCGCGCGCAGGGCCTCGGCGAATCCCTTCGGGCCGAGCTCCAGCAGACGCTGCCGCGAACCGGCGGGGGCCGGCGCGGCGAGATCGATCCCCGGCAGCTTCTCGGTCGGGTCCGAGCTCAGCGGGCGCGGGCCGTTCGGCTGGTTGACCGTGACATCCGCGAGCCAGTTGAGGACCTTGGTGCCGCGGTCCTTCGACTCGCGTCCCTTGAACAGCTGCGGGCGCTCCTCGATGAAGGAGGTGGAGACGTTGCCGGCGATGAAGTCCGGGTCCTCCAGGACCGCCTGCAGGAACGGGATGTTCGTGGCGACACCGCGGACGCGGAACTCCGCCAGCGCCCGGCGAGCGCGGAGCACGGCGGCCGGGAAGTCGCGGCCGCGGCAGATCAGCTTGGCCAGCATCGAGTCGAAGTGCGGGCTGATCTGGGCACCCGGGTTGATCGTGCCGCCGTCGAGGCGGATGCCCGCGCCACCGGGCGACCGGTACGTCGTGATCTTCCCGGTGTCCGGGCGGAAGCCGGCGGTCGGGTCCTCGGTCGTGATCCGGCACTGGAGGGCCGCGCCGCGGATGTGGACGGTGTCCTGGCTGAGCCCGAGATCGGCCAGGGTCTCCCCCGCCGCGATGCGGATCTGCGACTGGACGAGATCGACGTCGGTGATCTCCTCTGTGACCGTGTGCTCGACCTGGATGCGCGGGTTCATCTCGATGAAGACGTGCTGCCCGGCGCGCTCGCCCGCGGTGTCCAGCAGGAACTCCACCGTTCCGGCGTTCTCGTAGCCGATGGACCGGGCGAAGGCGACCGCGTCCCGGTAGAGGGCCTGGCGGATGTTCTCGTCGAGGTTCGGGGCCGGCGCGATCTCGACGACCTTCTGGTGACGTCGCTGCACCGAGCAGTCGCGCTCGAACAGGTGCATCGTGTCGCCGGAGCCGTCGGCCAGGATCTGGACCTCGATGTGACGGGGACGCAGAACCGCCTGCTCGAGGAACATCGTGGGATCGCCGAACGCGCTGTCCGCCTCGCGCATGGCCTCCTCGAGGGCGGCGCGCAGCTCCTCCCGGCGGTTGACCCGTCGCATCCCGCGACCGCCGCCGCCCGCCACGGCCTTCGCGAAGATCGGGAAGCCGATCTCGTCGGCCGACGCGAGGAGCTCGTCGATGTCCTTCGAGGGCTTCGAGGACTTGAGCACGGGCACGCCGGCGGCGATCGCGTGCTCCTTCGCCGTGACCTTGTTGCCGGCCATCTCGAGCACCTCGGCGCGCGGACCGATGAACGTGATGCCCGCGGCGCGGGCGGCCTCGGCGAGCTCGGGGTTCTCGGAAAGGAACCCGTAGCCGGGGTAGATCGCGTCCGCTCCGGACTCCTGAGCGACCCGGATGATCTCCTGCACATCCAGGTAGGCGCGCACCGGATGGCCGGGCTCGCCGATCTGGTACGCCTCGTCCGCCTTCAGCCGATGCATGGAATTGCGATCCTCGTACGGGAACACGGCGACCGTCTCGGCCCCCAGCTCGTAGGCGGCCCGGAAGGCCCGGATGGCGATCTCACCACGGTTGGCAACGAGGATCTTTCGGAACATGGGGACCTTTCGAGCAGGGGTCGACACCACACAGCAAACGGTTAGGTTCTCTAAGACTAGTAAAGGTAAGTTGGCTCTCGTGCACGTACTCAGCGTTAGCTCCCTCAAGGGCGGTGTCGGAAAGACGACGGTGACGCTCGGGCTGGCGTCGGCGGCGTTCGCCAAGGGCCTGCGCACACTGGTCGTCGATCTCGATCCGCAATCCGATGTCTCGACCGGCATGGACATCCAGGTCGCAGGGCACCTCAATGTTGCCGACGTGCTCGCCTCCCCCAAGGAGAAGATCGTGCGCGCCGCGATCGCCCCGTCCGGCTGGACCAAGGGTCGCTCGGGCACGATCGACGTGATGATCGGCAGTCCGTCGGCGATCAACTTCGACGGTCCGCATCCGAGCATCCGCGACATCTGGAAGCTCGAGGAGGCGCTCGCCAACGTCGAGCACGACTACGAGATCGTGCTGATCGACTGCGCGCCGTCTCTCAATGCTCTGACCCGCACCGCCTGGGCGGCCAGCGACCGCGTCGCCGTGGTCACCGAGCCCGGCCTGTTCTCCGTCGCCGCGGCCGACCGCGCGCTCCGCGCGATCGAGGAGATCCGTCGCGGACTGTCACCGCGCCTCCAGCCGCTCGGCATCATCGTGAACCGCGCGCGCGTCCAATCTCTGGAGCACCAGTTCCGGATCAAGGAGCTGCGCGACATGTTCGGGCCGCTCGTTCTCTCCCCCCAGCTGCCGGAGCGCACGTCGCTGCAGCAGGCGCAGGGCGCGGCGAAGCCGCTGCACGTGTGGCCGGGCGAGAGCGCCCAGGAGATGGCGCACAACTTCGACCTGCTGCTGGAGCGTGTGCTGCGCACCGCCCGCATCGGCGAGTACGAGACCGCCCAGTCCTGAGCGCGTCGATGCGACATTCGTCACGAATGTGCACGCTGACACTGCTCAAGGCGACATTCGTCACGAATCTGCACCCTGACACTGCGGAGGGCAACATTCGTCACGAATGTGCACTCTGACGCGGCTCAAGGCGACATTCGTCACGAATGTTGCGAAGTGGGGCCTTTAGCAGCGACGGGCTAGCGACGATTCGTCACGAATGTTGCGAAGCAGCGCCCCCAGCGCAGGGCCGGGACGTCAGGAGGCGCGGGTGCGCGCGGCGCGGCGGGCCGCGAGCTCGTCGAGGGCGTCGGACTCGGTGTTCAGCTCGACGAGGCTCGTCTCGACCTCGCGGAGCACCTTGCCGACCGCGATGCCGAAGACGCCCTGGCCGCGGCTGACCAGGTCGATGACCTCATCGTTCGAGGTGCAGAGGTAGACGCTCGCGCCGTCGCTCATCAGCGTGGTCTGGGCGAGGTCGTTCACGCCGGACTCCCGGAGCTGGTTCACGGCGGTCCGGATCTGCTGCAGTGAGATGCCGGTGTCGAGCAGGCGCTTCACGAGCTTCAGGACGAGGATGTCGCGGAAGCCGTACAGCCGCTGCGAACCCGAGCCGGCGGCGCCGCGGACGGTCGGCTCGACCAGTCCGGTGCGCGCCCAATAGTCCAGCTGGCGGTACGAGATCCCGGCGGCGCGGGCGGCGACCGCCCCCCGGTAGCCGTTGACGTCGTCCATCTCCGGCAGGCCGTCGGTGAACAAGAGCCCGAGGTCGTAGCGGGAGGCGCCGTCGTCACGACTCAGTTCGCTCATGAAGATCGCCTCTCACCCCGGGTAGTGGATCGCGCGGCGCAACAGCCTCGCTTCAACCACGGTACCCATGCGGCGGTCGCCGGGCAACGACATCCGCCGTTTCGCTTCGGCGTGTCGAGCCCGGACGCACCCGTCACGGACGAAGCTGCGCGATGGAGGACCGGATGATGCTCCCCCGCACCACGTCCAGCTGCGCTGCGATCTCCCGCGCCAGCTCGGCGGTGCGGGCCTTGCTGCTGACGTCGTTCCGCCGGGCGATCGGCACGAGCGCCGTCTCGATCAGGCCGATCTCGCGCTCCGCTGCCGCGCGGAAACCGCGCAGATGCCGCGGCTCGATCCCGCTGCGGCGCAACTCGGCGAGAGCACGCAGCACGGTCAGCGCCTCCTCGCCGTACACGTCCGAGGCGACGATGAGGGATGCGCTGATCGCCTCCTGCAACAGCTCGGCATCGGCGCCGGCTTCGCGCAGCAGCTCGTCACGTCGGTAACGGCGCGTCCCGCCGAGAATGGATCCGGCGGGAGCGGACCCGGGAAACACCGGGTCGAGCCCCGCATCCAGATCGGCGAAGTACTTCTTGATGACCTTGAGCGGGAGGTAGTGGTCGCGCTGCATCGCCAGGACGCCGCGCAGCCGCTCCACGTCGGCCGGCGAGAATTTCCGGTAGCCGGACGCCGTCCGCGACGGAGCGACCAGCCCGCGTTCCTCCAGGAAGCGCAGCTTCGAAGAGGAGAGATCGGGGAACTCGGGGTTCAGCCGCGCGAGGACCTGGCCGATGCTGAGCAGGGCCGGAGCGCCGGCGGCGGCCCTGGTGGCCGGCCGGGCCACTAGCCGTTCGCCGCTGCGGCGAGGTCGTGACGCGAGGCGTAGAACGTGAGCCGGAACTTGCCGATCTGCACCTCGGCGGAGTCGGCGAGCAGTGCGCTCTCGATGCGGACGCCGTCGTAGTAGGTGCCGTTCAGCGACCCCAGGTCGCGCACCTCGAACGAGGTCCCCCGGCGCGTGAACTCGGCATGACGGCGCGACACGGTCACGTCGTCGAGAAAGATGTCGGCATTCGGGTGACGGCCTGCCGTGGTGACGTCGGCGTCGAGGAGGAAGCGGGCGCCCGAGTTGGGACCCCTTCGCACGATCAGCAGCGCAGACCCGGACGGCAGGGCGGCTATCGCATCCTGCTCCTCCGGCGACACCTCGCCCGAGGGGTACATCTTCGAGATGAACTCCTCGCCGAAACGCGCGGTCGTATCCTCATTGCCCGCCGCGTCCCGCAGGGGGCCCTTGGCGGCGTCGTCGGCTCCATCGGCCGGACCGTTGGGGTGAAACTCTTCAGGCACCGTCAACCTCCTTGCGGTCCAGCGTATCCGATGGAGCGCCGCTGTCATCGGCCGGAAGCCGGATTACCCGTGCGGTCTCCCCGATATACACGATGCCGGCCCACCAGTAGAGGAACGCGCCCCACAGTGCGAAGGCCCAGCCGAGCGGCAGGGAGAAGGGCGCGAGCACGTCGAACGCCTCCCCCAGCATCAGGAGCGGGAGCGCCCAGAAGAGGCAGAATGTGGCCGCTTTTCCCAGATGGTGCACGGGCAGCGGGCCGAACCCGTGGTTCGCCAGGATGATGCCGAGGACCGCCAGCATCACATCCCGTCCCACGATCACGATGAAAAGCCACCAGGGGATGACCTCGCGCCAGCACAACCCGATGAGGGCCGCGAAGATATACAGGCGGTCGGCGGCGGGATCGAGCAGCTGGCCGAGACGCGAGACCTGCCGCAGCCGCCGCGCCAGGTACCCGTCGAGGAAGTCGGTCGCGCTGGAGAACACCAGCACCAGCAGGGCCGGCCCGTCCTCGCCGGTGACCACCAGCCACAGGAAGACCGGCACCAGAGCGAGGCGGAAGAAGGTGAGCACGTTCGGGACGGTCCAGACCCGCGAGCTCACGACCCCGCTTTCCGCCTCCACACCGTCGAGTCTACTGAGGACTCGTCTCGTGCCGACGCGGCGTCCACTCGGCGAGCCGGTCTCGCAGGCCCATCGCGTCGTACGGTGCCCGGACCTTCACGTCGTTGTCGAAGTAGGCGTACACGTCCATCCCGCGCCGGAGCCAGCCGCCGAGTTCGGCCGCCCAGCGGTCGAGCGACTCGTCGGTGTAGCCGCTGGTGTACAGCTCCTCGTCGCCGTGCAGCCGGACATAGGCGAAGTCGGCGGTCAGCTCCCGGATGACCGGGTAGCGCCCGGCGGTGTCCGCGAGCACGATCGCGACGCCGTGTGCCCGGGCCAGGCGAGTGAATTCGGGGACGTCGAAAGAGGCATGACGCACCTCGACCGCGTGGCGCAGCGGGCGCTCGGCGTCCGCGGCGGTGTGGGTGCGGTTCTCGTCGAGGGTCGCCTCGGTCGCGAGAACCGCGGCCTCGGTGGTCGTTCGCGGAAGCATCCCGAGGAACGCATCCACCGCCTCCAGCTCGAACTGCAGCGTCGGCGGCAGCTGCCAGAGCAGCGGACCCAGTTTCGGACCGAGGGCCAGCACGCCGGACGCGAAGAAGTTGGCGACGGCCGTTCGCGCGTTCTTCAGGCGGAGGATG
>NZ_JBNDHX010000111.1:0-12115 GCF_056755275.1 Leifsonia sp. HAY1-4F | reverse complement strand
CCCCCCCCCCCCCCCCCCCCCCCCCCCCCCCCCCCCCCCCCCCCCCCCCCCCCCCCAAACCCCAACCCCCCCCCCCAGATTAGCGAGTGTCTCGTGGGCTCGGAGATGTGTATAAGAGACAGTTGCACGAGAGTGGGGGTTGGGCCGGTCATGACGACTATCGGTTTCATCGGTTCAGGACGTATCGGATCCCAGCTCGCGCGCCTCGCTGTCGCGCGGGGCTACGACGTCGTGCTCAGCAACTCGCGCGGCCCGGAGACCCTGAGTGCCCTCGTGGACGAGCTCGGCGACCATGCGCGCGCAGCGACCCCCGCGGAAGCCGCGGCGGCCGGCGACCTCGTGGTGGTGACCACCCCTCTCGCGGCCGAGGCCACCCTGCCCGTGGACGAGCTGGCGGGAAAGATCGTCATCGACACGAACAACTACTACCCGCACCGCGACGGGCACATCGCGGAGCTGGACGACGAGTCCACGACCGTTGCCGAGCGCCTGCAGAGGCGGCTGGCGGCATCGAAGGTCGTCAAGGCGTTCAACCACATCGGGGCGGCAGAGCTCACCTCGCAGAGCCTGCCCACGGGGACTCCCGGCCGTCGCGCTCTCATCGTCGCCGGAGACGACGCCGGCGCACGGGAGCGCGTCACCGCGCTGATCGATGAGTTCGGCTTCGAACCGGTGGATCTCGGACCCCTCTCGGAAGGCTGGCGCGCCCAGCGCGACCACCCGGCCTACGGGCCGCGCTTCGACGTCGCGGGCATTCGTGAGGCGCTCTCCGCGGCGACGCGCTAGCGAGGGTCGAGGGTCGCCGCACGGGCGGGTCAAGGGCGCTACCGGACAGCCTGATTGCTGCCTTTCGCTCGCGTGATGCGCCGGATTAGCGTGTGGATGCGGTGTGTTCCTCCTTCGCAGAAAGACACGATCACGTCAGTAGCAACCACGAAGAAGGCGAGGACGGTGTTCATCACCGTCCTCGCGGTCGGCGTCGCCGGACTGATCATCGGAGTCCTGGGTGCCCTCGGCACCCTCACCCCCACCGCCCAGACGGTGCCCGACCTCCAGGGCAACCAGGTGCACGTCGATCCGGGTACCCTCCCCTCCGCGAAGACGCAGAAGGCGATGAGGGCCGTCCCCGACATCGGGCAACGTCTCAAAGTCCCCTCCGTCGGTCTGGATGTCAGGCTCGGTGAGCTCAGCGAAGCCGACAACACCATCACTCCGCCCGGTTTCGACTCCGCCTACCTCGTCCGCAACCTGGGCGCCTCACTCGATCGCCCCGGACAAGGCACCCTGTACGTCGTCGCCCATTCCGTCCGCGGCGGCGGTATCGGACCCGGCAACTACCTCATCGACGTCGAACACGGCACCGCCCGGGTCAAACCCGGTGCCACCGTCCAGGTAGGCGACCACACCTACGTCGTCACCGGCTCGAAGACCATCGACAAAGACGGGCTTCCCGACGATCCGGCCATCTGGGCGAACACCCCCCGTCGACTCGTCCTCATCACCTGCCTCCAGCGACCCTCCGGCGCACCGTCGAGCGACAACCTGATCATCACCGCCACGCTGCGATAGACGGGCATCCCCATCCAGAGGCCTCACCTTTCACGACGCTCGACGGGATGTCCGGGGCCGGGAGGCGCGGCCGGCCGCCGCCGCTCCCCTGGGGCGGCGGCGGTTCGACGGTGGGCTCAGCCAGCGCTCTCAACGGTGACGAGCTCCACCGCCGCGGCCCTCTCGTCGGCGTCGGCCGCGGCCCGCGACGACAGGAGACTGCCGGCGACGAAGGCCACGGCCGCGAACACGAGCGCGACGACGAGGTCACTCCACTCGGTCGGGCTGAGGTGCTGCAGCAGCCCGCCGGCGCCCTCTCGCGCGTCGGCGGCGTCGGGTGCCAGCAGCAGCCCGAGGGCGATTCCCGTCACGGCGAGGGAGAAGCCCAGCACGTACCACGCGATTTCTTTCACATGCCTAGCCAACCGCGTCGACCGGGACGAGTGTAGAGCCTTGTGCGGGCGAGCCATCGCGTGCTAATGACGCCGCATCCCCGCGCCCCCTGTACATCCGCTCAGGAACGCAAGACAATGACATGACATGAGCCATCCTCACGTGATCCGCACGCCGGACCAGCGGCTGCGGATCTTCGTCTCCTCCACCCTGCAGGAGCTCGCCGCCGAGCGACACGCAGCGCGGACCGCCATCGAACGGCTCCATCTCGCGCCCGTCATGTTCGAGCTCGGGGCGCGGCCGCATCCCCCTCGGGAGCTCTACCGGGCGTACCTCGACCAGAGCGATGTCTTCATCGGCGTCTACTGGGAACGCTACGGCTGGGTCGCGCCCGACGAGGAGGTCTCGGGGCTCGAGGACGAGTACAACCTCTGCCCCGACGAGGTGCCGCGGCTGCTCTATGTGAAGAGTCCGGCCGAGAATCGGGAGCAGCGGCTCGCCAGCCTCCTGGCCCGCATCCGCGACGACGACCGTGCCGCGTACAAGTACTTCGAGAGCCCCAGGGAGCTCGCGCAATTGATCGAGAACGACCTCGCCACGCTGCTCGCCGAGCGGTTCGATCAGAGCCGGGCTCTCGTCTCGGCCGAGGTGGCGAGCGACGCCGACCGGGTGGTGGAGCCGGTGCGGCTGCCGGTTCCGCTGACCGGGCTGGTCGGGCGCGAGGGCGACATCGCCGCCGTCGCGGATCGACTCGAGCACGGCGCGCGCCTCCTGACCCTCGCCGGTCCGGGCGGGATCGGAAAGAGCCGCTTGGCGATCGCTGCCGCCGGCGCCGCCGCACAGGCGTTCGAGGACGGCGCCGTGTTCGTCGATCTCTCGGCGGTCCACGATCCGCCGCGCGTGCCGAACCGCATCGCACAGGCGCTCGGGGTGCGCGACACGGGCGACGCGCCCATCCTGGACAACCTGGTGACGGCGCTGCGCGACCGGCGCATCCTGCTCGTGCTCGACAACTTCGAGCAGGTGATCGACGCAGCCCCGCTGCTCACCGGACTGCTCGGCGACGCGCCCGGTCTCTCGCTCCTCGTCACCAGCCGGACGCTCCTCCGGGTGAGCGCGGAGCAGAGCTACGAGGTGGGTCCGCTGGCCGAGGAGTCCTCGGTGAGCCTGTTCGTCGAGCGCGCCCACGCGGTGAAGCCCGACTTCGAGATCACCCCGGAGAACAGGGATGCGGTGGCCCGCGTCTGCACGGCCCTCGACGGCGTCCCGCTGGCCATCGAGTTGGCCGCTGCGCGCATCCGGGTGCTCTCCCCCGCCGAACTGCTCGAGCGGATCGACCGTCGCCTCTCCGTGCTGGTCGGCGGCTCACGCGATCTCCCGGAGCGGCAGCAGACCATCCGGCGCACCATCGAGTGGAGCACGCAGCTGCTCGCCCCGGAACAGCGGCGGCTGCTGACACGGCTGGGCGTCTTCGAGGGCGGGTTCACCCTCGAGGCGGCGGAGTTCGTCGGGGCCGAGGATGGCGACGTGGCTCCCGGCGACGGCCGTGGGGATGACCGCGCCCCGGACGGTGACGCCGACGTGCTCAGCGACCTCGCCGCTCTGGTCGACTCCAGCCTCGTCGCCCAGCACGACACCGACGACCGTCCGCGCTTCACCATGCAGGCGATCGTCCGCGAGTACGCGCGAGAGCGGCTGCGGAGCGAAGGCGGTCTCCAGCGCGCCCGGGACGCCCACGCGCGCTACTTCATCGACCTCGGCTCCCGCGCCCGCGTTCCGCTGAAGGGCGGCGGGCAGCGCGAGTGGATGCAGCGGCTCGGCGACGAGCGCGACAACCTGCGGGCGGCCGAACGGTACCTGCTCGACGCGCGCGACTGGGACCGCGCTGCGCAGCTCGCCTTCAACCTGTTCCTCTACTTCTGGGTCATCGGCCTGCTCGGCGAGGTCCGCACCTGGATGGATGAGCCGCTCGAGTCCGGAGACCCGCTGCACGACCGGACGCGCGCCATCGCGCTCTACTTCACGCGCACCATCCGGTTCTGGAAGGACCCGGATGGGCGCGTGGCGGCCGACCTCGCAGAGAGCGCGGACCTGTTCCGGCGCTGCGCCGATCGTTCCGGCGAGGCGATGGCGCAGATCTCGCTCGCGCTCGCCCTCCTCGCGGGCGACGACCCGGACACCGCGCGAGCGGCGGAGGTGATGCAGCGCAGCATCCAGCTGTTCCGTGAGACCGGGGATGTCTGGGGCGAGTCGATGGCGCTCGTCCTGCTGGGCCGGGTGGCCTTGCTGGAGCAGCGGTTGCGCACGGCGTTCGAGCGTTTCGACGAGTCGCTCGCGCTCACGCAGAGCGGAGAGGATGCCGTCGGGGGCCGGATCGCGGCGTACCACCTCGGCTGGGCGCACCTTCTGCTCGGTTCACCGGAGGATGCCCGGAAGGACTTCGCGCTCAGCGTCACCCTCTCGACGTCGCTGGGCCACATCGAGGGGATCGCCTACGGGCTGGAGGGGCTGGCAGCGGTCGCCGCCGTCGGCGGCGACGTCGACCGCGCCGGGCGGCTCGCCGGCGCCGCCCACGCGCTGCGAGAGCGGTCGGGAACCCACAACGGGCCGACGTTCACCTTCCACCAGCGGTACCTGGACCGGCTGGCCGCCACCGCACCCGCCGGCCGGCTCGCGGCGGCGGTGGCCGAGGGCCGGGAGCTGACGGTCGAGCAGGCGGTGGCCCAGGCTCTGACGGACACCGGCCTCCCCGGCGCGGGGCGGGACGTCAGCGCGCCGAGGGCGGGCGGAGTTCCGACTCCTCCATGACGAGCATCCCGGAGGCCCGGGCGGCCGTCTGGATCATCGCCTCGATCCAGTCCTTGTTCAGCGTCGGCACCTTCGAACCGGAGTAGAAGATGTGCAGAGGGACGCCGTTGTCGACCCAGATCGTGTGACGGCCGCTGCCGAGCTCGGCGGCCACCGGCCAGGTGAGGAAGAAGTTCTCGCCGCGGCGGAGCTTCGTGCTGATCGCGATCTGCATGTGGAACAGAAGACGGTCGTCGAGCTCGAAGCTCTCGCCGTCGTAACGGAGGGTGCCCACGGAAGCCTTTCTTCTGGTCGTACTCGCGCGCGTCCGGCGCTGCTGAGAGCCTAGTCGCACGGGATACGGGTGTATCGTGACCGCGCGATAGTGTTCTACACATCACCACCGAAAGGAACAGCAGATGATCGTTCACCGCCTCACGGTCGACGGCAAGGACTACTTCCTTCCCGATCCGGTGGACGAGCTGCGCGCGAAGATCCTCGAGGCGGTGCGGGCGGGCGGCGGCTACGTCACCATCCCCCCGCTGCGGGGCGGCCCGGGCGTCGATGTGCTGTTCTCCCCCGGCATGCCGGTCACGTGGGCGCAGATCGAGGTGGACCCGCCCGCACCTCGCGCGGAGGAGCCGCGCGTGGACATCGACTCCTTCGACGCCCTCTAGTCCGAGCTACCGGCCCATCCGCTCGCCGCGGGCGGCAGCGACCGCTTACGACCGGCGCGAGCGCGATCGATACCACGCGAGCAGCGCCGACGCGCGCTGGGGCTTCGCGATCCAGTAGCCCTGCGCACGATCGCAGCCGGCGGCGGCCAGCCGGTCGAGCTGCGTGCCTCGCTCGACACCCTCACCGACGACCCGGATGCCGCGACGGTGCGCCTCGTCGATGATCTGAGCCACTTCGCCGGCCCGGTGGTCCGCCTGCACCAGGCTCTTGTCGAGCTTCAGCTCGCGGGCCCGCAGGGCCTCCGCGCGGGAGAACGACGAGTGGCCGATGCCGAAATCGTCCACCGAGATCGTGACCCCGGCCGCCGTGAGGGCCTCCAGCGGCGCGGCCACCCGGTCGGGATGCGCAATTCGGTGACTCTCGGTGACCTCGATGGTGAGTGTGGCCGGGTCGCACCTGCCGGTCGAGAACGCCCCATCGAACATGTCGTAGAGCGACGGATCCTCGAGCTGCGTCGCGGAGACGTTCACGGCGATGTCGATGGTGCAGCCGGGGATGTACTCGGTGGTGACATCGGAAACGACCCGCGCCGTCAGCAGCGGGAGCAGGCCGGACTTCTGCGCCACGTCGACGAACACGTCGGGCGAGACCGCACCGCGCCGGGGATGCGTCCAGCGCGCGAGCGCCTCCACGCCGACGACCGAGCCTGTGGAGACGTCGATCTGCGGCTGATAGGCGACGGTGACTTGGCGCTGCGCCAGCGCGATCTGGAAATCGCGGGCGAAGTCCTCGAGGGTCCCGTCCACCAATGTCATCTTCTGGATGATCCCCACGGTCACCCGGATTGTCAACTTTCCCACGCCCCCTTGCGCGAATGAGGGTTGTACCGCTAGCGGGCTCTTCTGTGTCGGTGGCGCGCTCCCACGGCAATGCCCAGGCAGGTCGCCGCAGCCGCCCCCGCGATGACGGCGACCACCAGATCCACCGCCTGCACGGTCGGCGAGGTGGCGCTCCCGAGCGGGGCGAGCAGCAGGACGATGGCTGCAAGCGCGATCGCACCGGCGAAGCCCGCCGCCCCCGACAGATTCCCCATCGCCGTCTCCCCCTCCGAATGCCCGGACGCTCGCAGCATAGCCAGCGGATGCGGACTCCGACAGAAGGCCGTCGGCCTGTTCACCGATTCGTTATCCTGCGTCGTTCCGCTGCGGGTCGTTCGGCTGCGGGTAGGGCATCTCGCCGCGTTCCAGCATCGCGACGAGCTTCTGCAGCCGGTTGGCGCGGCTCGTGACGCTCGGAGCGGTGACGACGCGGTGGAGGACGGCGAACCGATTCTGCTTGTTCAGGCGCTCGAACGTGGCAGCCGCAGCGGGGTTTGCGGTCAGCGCAGCGGTCAGATCGTCCGGCACTTGGATGGTGGAGGAGCCGCCATAGGCACGGTCCCACCGGCCGTCCGCCTTCGCCCGGTCGATCTCCCTCTGCCCGAGGGGACGCATGCGCCCTTCGGCGTCCAGAGCCGCGACGAGGCCGATGTTGCGCTCCGACCAGAGCGAGGCCTTGCGACGCGGCGTGAAGCGCTGCAGGAACGTCGTGGCGTCCCGTCCGCGCTTCTGGCCGTCGATCCATCCGCTGCAGAGCGCCTCCGGGAGGGCCTGCTCGTAGGTCAGCGATGTCGGGTCTGTGACGCCCTTCTTCGCGAGCACCAGCCAGACGCCGTCCGACGTCTCCTCGTTCGCATCGAGCCACTGGCGCCACGCGACGGCATCGGGGACGATCAACAGGTCGGAGTCGGCGTCTGGCTGCGGCATGCCCCCACTATTCCGCACCCCACCGACACCGGGTCACGCAGGAGAGGACGGCTCCAGGCGACCGCCGTCGGCGCTCGCCTGGAGGGCGCGGATCAGCGACTGCGCATCGTAGGGTCCGCTATGACGGCGGCCGTTGATGAAGAACGTCGGAACGGCGGAGATGTCCATCGCCTCGGCGTCGAGCATGTCGTCCCGGACGCGCGCGGCCACCTCGGCCGAGCGGAGGTCGGCCTCGAAGCGCTCCACATCGAGGCCGAGCTCCCGGGCGCGGCGCACGATGTCCGAAGGCAGCTGGTTCTCCTGGTCGGCGAACAGGCTGCGCTCGAACTCGAAGAACTTGCCCTGACGCGAAGCGGCCTCCGAGGCCTCGGCCGCCGCGAGCGCGTTCGGGTGGAACCGGGTCAGGGGTGCGTGCCTCCAGACATAGCGCAATCCGTCGCCGAGCTCGCGCTGCACTTCGACCACCGAGCCGGTCGCCTTGAGGCAGAACCCGCACTGGAAGTCGCCATACTCGACGATCTCGAAGGGCGCATCCATCGATCCGAAGATGTGGTCGCGGTCGGGATCGACCGGCCGGAGGAGCGTGGTCCCCACCTCCTCCTTCGGCCGGCGGGCGTCGGAGATCCGGAAGATCAGCGTGGCGACGAGGAACGCCACCACGGTGGCGGCGAGCACACCGACGCGCGCGGCGTTCTGCATGGTCTCGTCGGGGATCGCGAGATCGACGATGAACAGCGAGATCGTGAACCCGATGCTGCAGAGCGCGGCTCCCCCGGCGAGCCGGTCGAGAGCGAGCCCCGGGCCGAACTCGCCGATCCGGAGCAGCCGCAGGAGCGCCGCCGAGCCGAAGACGCCGACGAACTTGCCCACGACGAGACCGACGAGCACACCCCACGCGATCGGGGACACCAGAGCGCCCAAAAGGATGTCGCCGTTCAGCCGGACTCCCGCGTTGGCGAGCGCGAACAGCGGAAGCACGACGTAGGCCACGTACGGCGACCAGGCCGACTGCAGCCGCTCGTTGATGGAGATGGACTCGCGGAGGCTGTTGGCGGCAGCGCGCGCGTACTCGGTGTTCGGGGACTGCCGGAACGTGCGCGCGAGATCGAGGGCGTGCTCCACGTCGATCCGGTTGGGCCGGTACACGGGGATCAGGAGGGCGATCGCGACGCCGGCGAGCGTCGGGTGCACGCCCGAGGCGAGGAAGGCGAGCCACACGATGATCGCCAGGGTCGCGTACACCGGCCCCCGGCCGCCCCGCAGATAGCGCGTGAAGTAGACACCGACGAGCCCGAGGGCCGCCACGATCAGCGGCAGCGGGGTGAAGTGCTGCGTGTACACGAGGGCGATGATGGTCAGCGCGCCGATGTCATCCACGACGGCGAGGGCGAGCAGGAAGACCCGGAGCCGGCCGGTAGCGCGCGGGCCGATCAGCGCGAGCGCACCGACGAGGAACGCCGTGTCGGTCGAGATCACCACTCCCCAGGCGTGCTCGAGTCCGGTGCCCAGAGTGAACAGGACGTAGATCACCGCCGGCACCGCGAGCCCGAACACCGCGGCGACCACCGGGACGACCGCGCGCGACCAGCTGGTGAGCTCCCCGATGGCGAACTCCCTGCGCACCTCCAGGCCCACCGTGAAGAAGAAGAGGGCCATGAGCGCATCGTTGACCAGCGCGTGGAGGGTGAAGTCGAGGTGCAGGTCGCCGACGCCGAGGGTGAGATGCGTCTCCCAGAACTGCTCGTATCCGGCGAAGGAGATGTTCGCCCACACGATCGCGACGATGGTCGCCAGCAGCAGCAGCAACGCGCCGAGCCGGCTCCGCCCGACCGCACGGAAGCGCTCGGCGATGGTCGGCCGCCGATCGCGCGACTGACCGACGTTCTCGGGATCGGGTGAACGCTGGATGAGGGTGAGCGGAATGGTCACTGCTCCATCCTCCCGCTTCGCGGCGGTTGCCGGGAAGCGGAGGCGGGGTGCCTTGCCGTGAGCGCCGGCTGGTGGCACCGTTCAAGGCGGACGCGAACGGCTGGATGACCGAACCGGGAGGAGCGAGCATGGCGAAGCAGAAGAAGCTGGAAAAGGCGGCCGCACAGGCGCTGGAGGCCGCGGAGGAGGCGGTCGCGAAGGCGAAGAAGGCTGCGGAGAAGCTCGATGCGAAGAAGGCGAAGAAGCGCGCTCGCGAACTGGAGCAGCAGCTGGCCGACCTTGCGGGACGCTCGGTCGCATCCCGCCCGGCGGACGGCTCCGGCTCGGCGGACGGCTCCGGCTCGGCGGACGGCTCCGGCGGTCGCCGGGACGCATCCGCGGGTGGCGACCTCACCCCGCCCCTCCCCTCGGTCCGCGACGACACCGTGGAGGAGACGGCCGAGTTCGCCGGGTCGGCCACGACATCCGCTCCGCACGACCCCGCGCTCGACCGGCTGACGGTGCAGGCGCTGCGGGATGCAGCACGCGCCAGGGGCTTGCGCAATGTGACGCACCTCACGAAAGGACAGCTGATCGAGCGGCTCAGCGAGTGACAGGGCGGAACGTTCGGCGAATCATCCTGAGGATCGGGCCACGGCTCAGCGAGCGGGGGTTACGGTGGCAGTCACGGAAGGAGACCACGTGGACGACGAGGCACTCGAGGTGACGGAGCAGGACGCCGACACGCAAGCCCAGCCGCAAGGCCAGCAGCAAGGCCAGCCGCAAGCGGGGATGGTCGCGGCCGAAGTGGGCGACGCCGTGCCGGAGGACGTTCTCGCCGAGATGGAGGAGATCACCTACGACGAGCAGCTGTACCCGGCCCGTCCCCGCCGTCTGCGCCCCCGCACGAACCTGCGCGGCGGCAGCATCCGCCGCACGTTCTCCGACCCGCGCGCCGCCAATGGCCAGAACCCGGCCTACGTCGAGTGGCTCGTCCGCCAGTCCATGCTGAAGGATGCGGACGTGCTGAGCCGCCAGCTGTCCGGCTCCCCGAGCATGTGGCGCAATCCGTACGCGCGCCCGGACGCCCGGCGTGCCGTGTCCACCTCCGATGTCTGGTTCACGGCGTATCCGATCTCGCTCATCACGCGGCCCGGGGAGTCGTTCCTCAGCGCTCTCGCCGACCCCGAGCTGTGGACGGCGTTCGAGCGGATCGGGATCAACGGCATCCACACCGGCCCGGTGAAGCGCGCGGGCGGCATCCGCGGCTGGCAGGAGACGCCGAGCGTCGACGGGCACTTCGACCGCATCGGCACGCAGATCGACCCCGCCTTCGGGGACGAGGACACCTTCCGCCGGATGACGGACGTCGCCGAGGAGCACGGCGGCAGCGTCATCGACGACATCGTGCCGGGCCACACCGGCAAGGGCGCCGACTTCCGGCTCGCCGAGCTGGCGTACAAGGACTACCCGGGCATCTACCACATGGTCGAGATCCCGCCCGATGAGTGGCACCTGCTCCCCGAGGTGCCCGAGGGTCGCGACTCGGTCAACCTGGACGCGTCGACGGAGGCCGCGCTGGCCGCCCGCGGGTACATCATCGGCGAGCTTCAGCGCGTCATCTTCTTCGCCCCGGGCGTGAAGGAGACCAACTGGAGCGTCACGGCGCCGGTGATCGGCGTCGACGGCGTCACCCGTCGCTGGGTGTACCTGCACTACTTCAAGGAGGGCCAGCCGTCGGTGAACTGGCTGGATCCCACCTTCTCGGGGATGCGCCTGGTGATCGGCGACGCACTGCACTCGCTCGGGGACCTCGGCACCAGCGCCCTGCGGCTCGATGCGAACGGCTTCCTCGGCGTGGAGAAGAGCGCGGAGGGGCTGCCGGCCTGGTCGGAGGGGCACCCTCTGTCGCACGCCGCCAACCACATCATCGCGAGCATGGTCCGCAAGGTCGGCGGCTTCACCTTCCAGGAGCTGAACCTGACGGTGGAGGACATCCGCGACACCGCCGCCGTCGGCGCGGACCTGTCCTACGACTTCATCAACCGGCCCGCCTACCACCACGCCCTGGCGACCGGCGACACCGAGTTCCTGCGGCTGACGCTCCGGACCTCGCTGGAGCTGGGAGTGGAGCCGGCCGTCCTCGTCCACGGCATGCAGAACCACGACGAGCTCACCTACGAGCTCGTGCACTGGGCGACGCTGCACCAGAACGACGTCTACACGTTCCGCGGCGAGGAGATCACGGGCGGCGAGCTGGCGCACAGCATCCGCCAGGACCTCGTCCAGGCGATCACCGAGCCGACGGCCGACTACAACCTCGTGTTCACGACGAACGGCATCGCCTGCACGACGGCATCGCTCATCGCCGCGACCCAGGGCCATGCGACGCTCGACTCCATCCAGGAGGCCGACATCCCGGCCATCCGGGACGCGCACCTGCTGCTCGCCGCCTTCAACGCCTGGCAGCCGGGTGTCTTCGCCCTGTCCGGCTGGGATCTGCTCGGCGCCCTGACGGTCCCCCGCTCGGAGGTGGCCGACCTCATCGCCGAAGGCGATACGCGCTGGGTGGAACGCGGAGCGCACGACCTGCTGGGCATCGCCCCGGAGGCGCAGCGATCCCCGTCCGGGATGCCGCGGGCGCGCTCCCTCTACGGCAGCCTGCCCGAGCAGCTGCGACAGCGCTCCTCCTTCGCGAGCCGCCTGCGCGAGCTGTTGCGCATCCGCACCCGCTGGGGCATCGCGACGGCGCGGCAGGTGGACGTGCCCGACGTCGCGCATCCCGGGATGCTGGTCATGGTCCACGAGCTGGAGTCGCTGGATGACCAGGGTCTGCCGGTCGTGCAGCTGACGGTGCTCAACATGACCGCCACCCCGCTCGACGGCACAGTGCGGTCGGAAGCGCTCCCCCACCGCGCTACGGTGACGGATGCGGCGGACGGCAGCGAGGTCGGGGTGGTGGACGACCTGGCGAGCTTCCCGCTGAGCGTCCCCGC
>NZ_JBNDHX010000110.1:0-12049 GCF_056755275.1 Leifsonia sp. HAY1-4F | reverse complement strand
TCCGTCGTCGGCAGCGGCAGATGTGTATAAGAGACAGCCCTTCCCCCTCTCGACCGCGTACCTGCCGCGGGAGGCGACATTCGTGACGAATGTGCCTTCTGACCAGGTTTAACGCGACATTCGTCACGAATGTGCGTTCCGGCTGGGTCTGAGGCGAAGGCGACATTCGTGACGAATGTGCCTTCTGACCGAGAATAACGCGACATTCGTGACGAATGTCGGCGCGGCGCGGGGTGGGAGGGGGAAAGGGAGGGGTCAGCGGGCGAGGGCGCGGACGGCCTCGAGCGCGTCGGCGACGCGCTGCTCCAGGGTGCCGCCGTCCGGCTCGGCCACCCACCGGTCGAAGCCGATGCGGAATGCGGAGACCGCCGCATCGGCCGCGATGCTCGCGGCCGGCTCGCTCACACCGCGCTCGCGCAGGGTCGCGGCGGAAGCGGCGGCGAGAGACGCGAGCTTCAGCAGTTCGCGCTCCTGCAGACTCGGCGTCGCGGCGATGACGGCCGAACGCAGCCGCGAGAAGTCGTCGGCGCTCACGTGCGCGATGAGCCGGCACGCGGCGAGGACACCTCCACCCGCGGTGGCGAGCGGTGAGGAGTCGGCCGGGGCCGCAGCGATGGCGGCGACCACCGCATCCTGCAGGTCCGCGGATCCGGCGAAGAGGACCTCGCGCTTGTCGGAGAAGTGCCGGAAGAACGTGCGCTCGGTCAGGCCGGCGCGCTCTGCGATGTCGGCGACCGTCGTCTGCTCGAAGCCGCGCTCGCGGTAGAGCTCGAGAGCTGCCGCTCTGAGGCGGAGCTGCGCGTCCGGTGTCCAACGTCCCACGGCGACAGTCTACCGACGAAAGCCGCACGCTGATGACAGCCACTGACATGAGTGATAGAGTCCATGACAGTCACTGACATCACGACACCTGGAGGTCACACAATGCGTGTTTTCGTCACCGGAGCATCCGGCTGGATCGGGTCGGCCGTCGTCCCAGAACTCATCGAGGCCGGCCACGAGGTCACCGGCCTGGCGCGCTCCGACGCGTCCGCGGAGCGCATCCGCGCAGCCGGCGCCCAGCCGCATCCCGGCTCGCTCGACGACCTCGAGAGCCTCCGGTCGGGAGCGGCGGCGGCCGACGCCGTCATCCACCTCGGCTTCAAGCACGACTTCGACCACTTCGCCGAGTCCGGCCGTACGGAGCGCGCGGTCGTTCAGGCCATCGGCGACGAGCTCGCCGGCTCGGGGCGTGCTCTGCTGTTCGCGTCCGGGCTCGCCGGGAGCCGGGGCCGCGTGTTCACCGAGAACGATCCGTCGCCGTTCTCCGGACCCGACGCACCGCGCGGCGGAGGCGAGACCTTCGCCTTCGAGTACGCCGATCGCGGAGTGCGGCCCGTCGCCCTGCGTTTCTCGCCGACGGTTCACGGGATGGGCGACCACGGCTTCACCGCGCAGCTCGCCCGCATCGCCCGGGAGCGTGGAGTGGCCGCCTGGATCGGCGACGGCTCCAGCCGTTGGCCGGCCGTCCACCGCAGCGACGCCGCACGGCTCGTCCGCCTCGCGCTCGAGCAGGCGCCCGCACGCGGGATCGTCCACGCCGTCGGCGAGGAGGGCATCCCGTCGCGTGCCATCGCTGAGGCACTGGGTGCCGCGCTCGATCTGCCCGCCGCATCCATCGCCCCGGAAGACGCCGAGTCGCATTTCGGCTGGATCGGCGCGTTCTTCGGGATGGACATCGTCGCCTCCGGCGCACTCACCCGGGAGCGCTACGGCTGGACCCCCACCGGACCGACCCTCCTGCAGGACATCGCCGCCGGCGCCTACTCGCGGGTTCCCGTCGCCGGCTAGGTCCTGCGCGGGTGGCCGGTCGGGAGTGCGCGCCGGCCGGTCACCTGCTTCATCACGAGGGTCGACGAGAGCTTGCGCACACCCGGGAGGGCCCCGAGCGGGCCGTCGAACAGCTCCTGGTACGCCGGGAGGTCCGTGGTGAGCACCCGGAGCATGTAATCGGGATCGCCGAACAGCCGCTCGGCCTGCACGACGTTCGGGATGTCGAGGACGCCCGCCTCGAAGGCGCCGACGGTGTCCGGATCGGTGCGGTCGATGCGGACGAAGACGATCGCCTCGAAGTCGAGGCCGACAGCGGCGGGGGAGACCACCGCGCGGTAGTGCTCGATCGCCCCCGAGCGCTCCAATTCGCGGACCCGGCGGTGGCAGGGCGACAGGGTCAGTCCGACCCGGTCGGCCAGGTCGGTGAGACTGATCCGTCCGTCCTCTTGAAGCACCGAAAGGATCTCGCGGTCGATGGCGTCCATGGGGTGGATTCTTCCACGGTCCGCTCAGGAGTGCTCACTATTGGGAAGCACCTTCGTCGCCGATTGGCATAGATTCCTGCCCATCACCGATAGGCGAGTGGAGGCGGACGATGACAGCAGCGGCGATCTTCGGATTCTGGGGTGTGTCGACCCTGCTCGTCCTGACGCCCGGCGCGGACTGGGCGTTCGCCATCGCGGCGGGAGCACGTCGCCGCGCCGTCCCCTCGATCGCCGGGATCGTCACCGGCTATGCCATCGTCGTGCTCGCGGTCGCCGTCGGCGTCGGAGCCCTCGTGGCCGCGAACCCGCTGCTGCTCGGCGCGCTGACGATCGGCGGTGCCCTGTACCTCATCTGGATCGGGCTGAACGGCCTGCTGCGGGCGCCGGCTCCCCTGATCGACCCGAGCGAAAGCGTCGCCTCCACGTGGAGCACGTTCTTTCGCGGCGCGGGCGTGTCCGGATTCAACCCCAAGGGTCTGCTCGTCCTGCTCGCGCTGGTGCCGCAGTTCACCTCGCGGGAGACATCCTGGCCGCCGGCCGCACAGATGCTGCTGCTCGGCGGTCTGTTCGTCGCGACCTGCGCACTCGTCTACTCGGGAGTCGCGCTGCTGTCCCGTTTCGTGCTCGTCGGTCGTCCGCGCAGTGCGGCGGTGGTCGCGCGCATCTCGGGCGCCGCGATGACGCTCATCGGTCTCGCGCTGCTCGTGGAACGAGCGGTGCAGTGGCTGTCCGCATCCTGACCCTAAAAGAGGTGGCTGCCGTTTCGTACGGATATCCGCTGTAATAATACGAACCAGTCGGTCCAGAGGGGCTGGCTACCCGAACAGGCCCAGGTCTTCCGCCGGGCCGATGCAGCCAGAGGTCCCGATTGCCGTCTCCCCGCTTGCGCGCGTTCACTTCGCGCGCCATCTCCTGCCTGGCTATCGCCGCGATCGCGACCTCGGTGAGCGGCTTCTCGGTGCTTCCGGCCGCAATCCCCGCGACGGCATCCCACGACGCCCGCTCCGCGACAGCCGATCCGGCGGACACGCCGAGCGACCCGCCGGCGTCGACGGATACGCCGGCGCCGACCGACGGCGCGACTCCGACCGACGGCGCCGCACCGATGGACACCGCTGCCCCCACGGATACGCCGGCCCCCACGGATACGCCCGCGACCACGGATACGCCGGCGACCACGGATACGCCGGCGACCACGGATACGCCGGCGACCACGGATACCCCGGTGCCGAGCACGTTCGCCGGACCCCCTTCCCGCGTTCTGTACATCGCCATCCCGCACCCCGACGACGAGTTCGAGGCGGCCTCCTTCTACGCCAACAGACCCGACCTGTACAAGGTGTTCGTCCTGATGACGCGCGGCGAGTCCACGTACCATTGCGGGGCGGTCGGGTACGAGCTGAGCCTTCTCGGCGGCGCTGCACCGGCCAATCCGGCGCCTCTGGGGATGCACACCGCGTCCTGCGAGCGTGCCAGGCTCAATTCCTGGCTCGGCTACTTCTCTGCGATGTCCGCATCCGACCCGACGATGCCCGGTGCGTTCGGGCCGCCTGTCGTCATCCCACCCTTCCCGTCGCAGGGAGTGGCGCTCGCGCGCGAGCCCCGGGTGCCGGAAGACCGGCCGGCGATCGGCTCCGCGCCGCAGGCACCCGCATCCCCGACCTCACCGGCCACCGCGCCGCCCGCTGGTTCGCCATTCACGGATACGACAGCACAGGTCTGGACCGACACCCTTGGGCGCGGCGCCCTCATCGACTTCGACCTCGGGGACGGCGACCTCACACAGGCGAAGGTCGCGTGGGCTATGCGAACGGTCCTCGCCAACAGGGCGGCACTGGGCGTGGACACGACGCTGCCGGACGCGGGAATGGTCTCCGCTTACAGCAACCTCGCCGACAACCACTGCTTCGTGTACACGCACGCCGATCACGCCGCTGTGGCCAACGCCCTCCGCAACACCGACTTCGGTCTGCGCCTCCAGTCGGTCGCGACCTGCCGGACCGATCCGGGCGCAAGTGAGACGACCGCCGTGCCCGCGAACGTGCTGCACGGCGCCTTTCCCGCTGACGGCTCGGTCGGCGCTTTCGCCGCGAACTACGGCTGGCTGGACACGCCGGAGATCTCGCCCGCGAACCAGAGCTCGCTCTTCATGGGCATCCAGAGCTTCGATGTGCGGCACCAGCACCTCCCGAGCACGCGGATCAGCGGTGGCGACCGGTATGACACGGCAGTAGCGGTCTCTCGGGCCGCTTACCCCGGCACCGCGCCGGTCGTCTACCTCGCATCCGGCGTCAACTACCCTGACGCGCTCTCCGCCGGCGCTGCTGCTGCAGCCCAGGGCGGACCGCTCCTGCTGACGTCCCCGAGCGGGCTGCCCGACGTCGTCTCCGCCGAGATCGCTCGGCTCCGTCCTAGCCGCATCGTCGTGGTGGGCGGAGTGAACGCCGTCTCGCCCACGGTGTCGGATGCGCTCTCGAGTCTGGCGGCCACCGTAGTGCGCCTGGCGGGTAGCGACCGCTACGACACCAGCCGTCGCGTCGCCCAGTACGCCTTCGCTGCGGGCCCCGTGCCGATCGCGTACGTCGCGAGCGGCTCCAGCTTTCCGGACGCGCTGTCGGCGACGGGAGCTGCAGGCAGCCAGGGCGGCCCCGTGCTGCTGACACCGGGCGGCGATGCGACCGGCTCCGCTGTGGCGGCGACGCTGAGCGCGCTGGCACCGAAGCGCATCGCGGTCGTCGGCGGCCCGAACGCGATTCCGTCCGGCCTCGATGGCGCGCTCCAGAGGATCGCACCCGTCCAGCGTCTCGCCGGTGGCGACCGCTTCGCCACGAACGCCGCGGTGGCCGCCTACGCGTTCGCGAGCGCGCCCACCGCGCTGATCGCTTCCGGGCTGAACTTCCCGGACGCGCTCACCGGGGCGGCGTGGGGAGGGACCGCGCACTTTCCGCTGCTCCTGACCAACGGGTCCTGTCTGGTCAAACCGGAAGCAGATCGGCTCCAGACCCTGAGTGTCGACGCAACCACCATCGTCGGCGGCACGAGCGTCGTGAGCGACGGTGTCGGCCGGGGGAATGCCTGCTGACCTCGGGCCTCAGGGCGCGACGGCCTGCTGGGCGCCGCGGCTGTCCACCACGCGGGTCGCGTCCGGGCACGCCGCGCGCGCAGTCACGCCGAGGAGCTCGTTGGCCTTCTCCGGGGTGAGCGAGTACCCCTTCGTCTCGATCGAGATCACCTGCGCGTAGAAGTCGGTCGACATCTTCGGCGACCGGAGGGTGGCGCAGGTCAGCTCGGTGAACTCGCCGACCGTGTCGGCGCTCACGTCGTCGACGGTGGGAAGCGTGTGCACGTAGTCGAGGACTGCGGCGTCCGCCCGGGAGAGAGGCGGGGCGGAGCTGGGAGCAGTGGAGCCGTCGTGCGAGGTTCCCGCGGACGAAGCGGGGGTGCCGGACGCGGCGGGCCGGATATCGTTCGGGTGCTGCGTCACGGCGGCCACGATGACCGCGCCGGCGACGACCACGACGGCCGCCACGCCGGCGGCCAGGGCACCAGTCGTGCGCTTCATCGAGTCGGAGAGGGCGGCTGCTCGTCCCCGTTCTGCGTCTCCAGCCCCTCGGGACGCGCCGGGGCCGCGTCCGCCTGTCCAGTCTCCGCCTGTCCGGCCGCCGCCTGTTCGGCGTCCAGCTTCTCCGCGATCTCCGCGCGGTACCGCACGCGCCGGATGCGGCGCACCATGTCGATCACGAGGAGCACGACCACCACAGCGAGAACGAAGGTGACGGCGAAGCCGACGACACCCGGTGTCACCGAGTCGTCGCTGGGTGCACCCGACGGCGTCGGCGCGGGCGTCGCTGCCAGCCGTACCCAGGCATGCAGAAGGGCGTCGGTCTCGGGCATCGCGGTCTCCACTTTCGCGTCGATCGGAGAACTGCGACCGGCCGCTCTCGCGGCGGCATTCACAGCTTTCTCTCCTAGTCTGGTTTCAGCCTACCGTCGCCCGACGGGAGGCTCCCGAGCGGGAGGCGGAGCTGGACGGCATGGCGGTGCACGCATGACGGCGACCCCGACGCTCGATACCCGGTACGGCCGCACGCCACGACGCAAGCGGCGCGACCGCTGGCTGCTCGTCGGCGGCGCGCTCGCCGTGCTCGCGGTCGTCACCGCGTGGGTGTTCTGGGCCGGCTGGGACAACGACCAGGCCAACCTGGAGACGACAGACACCGCGTACACGATCCCGGACGACCACCACGTCGACATCTCGTTCACGATCAACGCCCCCGTGGGGACTCCGGTGACCTGCGCCATCCAGGCCCTCAACGAGGACTTCGCGATCGTCGGCTGGCGCATCGTCCAGTACCCCGGTTCCGACAGGCGTGTGACCACTCATACCGAGGCGATCCGAACCATCATGAAGCCCAACACGGGTTTGATCAACACCTGCTGGCTGACCTAGTATTGTGCGGATACGCCCCGGCCGTGGCCGGGGCGTCGACTTTAGCACCGGTACCGAATCGGCCTCTCAGCCACGGTGCTATCAACTGCAGTGGCGTCAGCCGCAGGCGCGAAGGAGTTCATCATGTCTCAGGAGTCTCAGGTCACGTTTCTGACCCAGGACGCGTACGACCGTCTCTCGGCCGAACTCGAGGAGCTCAGCGTCAATGGCCGTAACGAGATCGCGAAGCGCATCGAGGCGGCCCGCGAAGAGGGCGACCTCAAGGAGAACGGCGGCTATCACGCGGCCAAGGAGGAGCAGGGCAAGATCGAGGCCCGCATCGTCCAGCTCACCAACCTGCTGCGTCACGCCAGCGTCGGCGCGGCTCCCGAGAGCCACGGCGTCGTCGAGCCCGGGACCGTCATCACCGCCACGATCGCGGGTGACGAGAGCGTATTCCTCATCGGCAACCGTGAGATCGCCTCCGGCACCGACCTTCCGGTCTACAGCGAGCAGAGCCCGCTCGGTGCGGCGATCCTCGACCTCAAGGTGGGCGACAAGACCGAGTACACGGCGCCGAACGGCCGCCGGATCCCCGTCGAGATCGTCAAGGTCGACACCTACACCGGCCAGTGATGCACCGCCACTGACTCACCGGCCAGTGACTCAGCCCGCGTTGTAGGCGGGGTGGAGCGCGATCAGGAGGGTCGCGGTCCAGTGGCAGAGGAAGGCCAGCACCGTCAGCGTGTGGAAGATCTCGTGGAAGCCGAACCGCCCGGGGAACGGGTTGGGCCGCTTCATCCCGTAGATCACCGCGCCGATCGTGTAGAGCAGACCGCCGATCAGCACCAGGATCATCATGGCGACGTTGGCGTGCAGCAGGTCGACGACGTACGCCACGGCCGCCCATCCCAGAGCGACGTAGATCGGGACGTACAGCCAGCGCGGCGCTGTGATCCAGAAGACGCGGAAGCCGATGCCGATCAGCGCCCCCGCCCACACCAGCGAGAGCAGCAGGATGCCCTTGCTCGGCGGCAGCGCCAGCACGGCGAGCGGAGTGTAGGTCCCCGCGATGAGCAGGAAGATGTTGGCGTGGTCGATGCGCTTGAGCAGCACCTTCGTGCGCGGTCGCCAGTCGAACCGGTGGTACAGGGCCGAGTTGCCGAACAGCAGCATCGACGTCAGCATGAACACGGCCGAGGCCCACTTGGCGGGCGCGCCGTGCGCCAGCGCGATGAGGACGATGCCCGCGGCGATCGTGACCGGGAACGTCCCCGCATGGATCCATCCGCGCCATGTTGGCCGGATGTCGGCCGGATGAGCGGGGGAGGCATCCAGCAGCGGGATGTTGGGCAGTTCGGGGCCGCCGTCACGCGCGTCGTGCTCGTCCGCCTGCACGGCGGCATCCGACGCATCCAGCGCGTTCTTCGGCTCGTTCAAGAACTCGGCGACATCCTCCGGGTCGCCGTGATCCCCGGTGCTGCCGGGGCGCGGGCTCTTTCGGGACGACATGGCTCAAGCGTAGGGGAACGGCGGTGCCGGGATGCTGTGAGCCGCGCCCGCGGTGCCCGCGCTAACGTAGCAGCGTGAGCAGACGACAGACCCCGGAGGGCCGGTTGCAGCCCAGTGGGCTGCTCTACGGGCTCTACCAGAAGCGGATCAAGCGCTCGCTCAACCGTGAGGCGCTTCCCAAGCACGTGGCCATGATCATCGACGGCAACCGGCGCTGGGCGCGTCAGGCGGGACTCAGCACGGTGGCGCACGGCCACCGGGCGGGGGCTGCCAAGATGCGCGAGTTCCTCGAGTGGTGCGACGAGCTCGGGATCGAGGTCGTCACCCTCTATCTCCTGTCCTCCGACAACCTGACGAACCGCGAGAGCGCGGAGCTCGGCGACCTCATCGAGATCATCGCGCAGCTGGCCGGCGACCTCTCCCGCTACGGCGACTGGAAGGTCAAGCACGTGGGAACGACGACCGGGCTCCCCGCTCGCCTGGTCGAGGCGCTGGCCGACGCCGAGAAGAGCACGACGGGCAACACGGGGATGCACATCAACCTCGCGGTCGGCTACGGCGGCCGCAAGGAGATCACGGATGCGATGCGCAGCATCGTGGCGGCGCACTCCGCCGAGGGCGGAAGCCTCGAGACGCTGGCCGACCTGCTCACGCCGGACCTGATCGGCGAGCACCTCTACACCGGAGGCCAGCCGGATCCCGACCTCGTCATCCGAACCTCGGGGGAGCAGCGGCTCAGCGACTTCATGCTGTGGCAGAGCGCGCACAGCGAGTTCTACTTCGTGGAGGCGCTCGGACCGGACCTGCGCGAGGTCGACTTCCTCCGTGCCGTCCGCGACTACTCGCGTCGGCAGCGGCGGTTCGGCGGCTGAGCCGGTTCGGCGGCTGTGGACGGCATCCGGCAGAATCGACAGGTGACGACGGTCGAGGAGTACAGCAGCGGTTTCCGTGAAGAGCCCGGATATCTGGACTACGGGAGGGTCGGCCCGCTCTCGGCGACGGTTCGCGCCGAGACGATCGGGCAGTACGAGATCCTCTCCAAAGCGCGCCACGGCACCATCGAGCGGATGCGCGCGGAAGATCAGCGGGTGCGCGACGGCGTCAGCGCGCTCACGCGATTCCCGGCCGACCAGGTCGTGTTCCAGCCGAACGCCTCCAGCGGCCTGCTGCACGCCGCTTTCGGCCTCACCGGCGGCGAGGTTCTCGTCGCGCTCTCGGAATTCCCTTCGCTCACCTACGCGGCCGAGCGTGCGGCGCAGGCGCTTCGTGTCATCACGCCGGCCTGGCTCGCGACCGACCAGGGCCGGGTGACGCCGTCGGGCCTGCGGGAGCAGCTGACCGACAGCACGGTCGCCGTGATGGTCAGCCTGGTGGACTCGCGCACGGGCTACCTCGCGGACATCGACGGCATCCGCCAGGTCATCGGCGACCGCCTTCTGATCGTGGACGCCATCCAAGGATTCGGCGTGGTGGACGCCCCGTGGGAGGTCGCCGACGTCGTCGCAACGGGCGGCCAGAAGTGGATGCGCGCCGGCTGGGGCACCGGATTCCTCGCCCTCAGCGAGCGGGCCCTCGACCATCTGACGCCCGTGTTCAGCGGCTGGACGGGCTCCGGCCCCGATCAGCCCTGGGACGAGGTGCGCGACCCGGTGCGCGGCGCGAGCGCCTTCTCGATCTCCAACCCCGATCCCATCGCCGAGGCCCGCTTCGCCGCGGCGCTGGAGGAGGTCGCAGCGGTCGGTGTGACGGCCATTGCGGCCGCGGTGGCGGACAATGCCGAGCGGATCCTCCAGCTCGCGGACGAGTTCGCCGTGCCGGTGGCCTCCTCGCGCAGCGGGAACGAGCGCGCCGGCATCATCGTGCTGGAGCCGCTGCCCGAGCAGCTCACCGCGCTGAGCGCCTCCCTCCACAACCACGGCGTGACGGCGTCGGTGCGGGCGGCCAGCGTTCGTCTGAGCGTGCACGCCGGGACGACGGAGGAGACGTTCGACATGCTCCGGGCGGCATTCACGTCGTACGCGTCGGTCGCCTGAGCGCGGTTGTTCGGTTCAGCGCTTGGTCGCCGGTTGCGTCGTGGTCGGGCGCCGGCTGCGCGCAGTCGCGGGCTGCCGTTCCCTGCGTGTTCCCGAATGGGGGGTGAATGTTCACGCGCACGAAACACGACACGCGGCAAGCCGGTCGACCCGTGTCGGCGGCCGGGCGTAGGTTCGCGGTATCGGGCACCGCGCCCGATCGAGACGGCCACGTAAGTTCGTTTCGAAACCCAAGCGGCCGACTCGCCTGAGAGATCCGCCGGCTCCCGAGGGAGCGGCGGGGTGGGAGTGGTCGTGGCGGAATCAACAACCCGACAGGCAGCAACCCGGTCGAACGGCTCGGCGGCAGGCGCGGCGAAGACGAGCGAGCGCACGTATGTGCTCGACACGTCCGTCCTGCTCTCCGACCCGAAGGCCATCTTCCGGTTCGCGGAGCATGCTGTCGTCATCCCGGTCGTCGTGGTCAGCGAGCTGGAAGGCAAGCGCAACGACCCCGAGCTCGGCTACTTCGCGCGGCAGGCGCTGCGCAACCTCGATGACCTGCGTGTCGAGCACGAACGGCTCGACTTCCCGATCCCCGTCGGTGAGGGCGGATCCCTGCGCGTGGAGCTGAACCACTCCAGCATGTCGGTCCTGCCGAGCGGGATGCAGCTCGGCGACAACGACTCCCGCATCCTCGCCGTCGCCCTCAACCTCGCCAACGACGGACTCGACGTCACGGTCGTCTCCAAGGACCTGCCGCTGCGTGTGAAGGCCGCCTCCATCGGCCTGGCGGCGGAGGAGTACCGGCACGAGCAGGTCGTCGACTCGGGATGGACGGGGCTCGCAGAGATCGACCTCGGCAGCGACCGGATGGCGTCCCTCTACGAAGACGAGTGGATGCGCACCGACGCCGTCGCCGGGCTTCCGGTGAACACCGGCCTCGTCATCCACTCGGACCGCGGTTCCGCCCTCGGGCGCGTGGTCGCGGAGGGCGAGGTGAAGCTCGTTCGCGGTGACCGCGATGTGTTCGGATTGCACGGCCGCTCGGCGGAGCAGCGGCTCGCTATCGACCTGCTCCTCGATCCGGAGATCGGGATCCTGTCGCTCGGTGGACGTGCCGGCACCGGCAAGTCGGCCTTGGCCCTGTGCGCCGGGCTCGAAGCGGTGCTGGAGCGCCGGCAGCACAAGAAGATCATGGTGTTCCGTCCGCTGTACGCGGTCGGCGGCCAGGAGCTCGGCTACCTGCCCGGCGACCAGGGCGAGAAGATGAATCCGTGGGGCCAGGCGGTCTTCGACACGCTCGGCGCCCTGGTCTCGCAGAACGTGCTCGACGAGGTGCTCGACCGCGGCATCCTCGAGGTGCTGCCGCTCACGCACATCCGCGGACGCTCGCTGCACGACGCGTTCGTGATCGTGGATGAGGCGCAGTCGCTGGAGCGCAATGTGCTGCTGACGGTGCTGAGCCGCATCGGGCAGAACTCGCGGGTCGTGCTCACGCACGACGTGGCGCAGCGCGACAACCTCCGCGTCGGCCGCCACGACGGCGTCGCCAGTGTGATCGAGACGCTCAAGGGTCACCCGCTCTTCGCCCACGTGACGCTCACCCGCTCGGAACGCTCCGCGATCGCCGCCCTCGTCACCGAGATGCTGGAGGCCAACGAGCTCGCCTGACCCGCCCCCACCTACGCCCCACCGTCGAGTACACGAAGACTGCACGCGGAGAACGTTCTCCGCGTGCAGTCTTTGCGTAGTCGATGGTCTGTCTCTTATACACATCTGACGCTGCCGACGACGGA
>NZ_JBNDHX010000109.1:0-12398 GCF_056755275.1 Leifsonia sp. HAY1-4F | reverse complement strand
TTACATGACCGTGCGTCGCCTGGGGCCGATAGCGTGATCTTTGTGGCCGACGACGAGAGAGCAGCGCTGCTGGCGAGCATTGAATCCGTCACCCTCGCCATCACGGTGCGTTCCATCCCGCGAATGCTTCAACCGCTGCTGGAAACCGACTTGACGCTTCACCAGCTGAAAGCCCTAACAGCGGTACTGACCAGCGAGCAGGGTCTCACGCCGGGGGACCTGGCCGCGATGTTCGGGGTGTCGATGGCATCGATCTCGAAACTGATCGATCGCCTGGTGCAGCATGGTCTCGTGGAGCGCTCGACCGATGTTGCGGACCAGCGTGTGCGGCGGGTGACATCGACCGCACTAGGCCGGGCGGCCGTGCGCCAATTGATCGGTGCGCGACCAGAACTCGGCACCGAGGTCTTGGACGGCCTGACCGATGAGGAGCTTCGAGCGCTGGACAAGGGCCTGAGCGCGATACGGCGCGAGCTGATCCACTCCAGTCGCGCCTAGCGGCGATCAACTCCAGGTCTAGGGGCCGACGGCTTCCGCCGCCGGCCCCTCGCCCTCTCAGGCACCGACGGTGACCGGCCCGTCCGTCGGCGCGCGATCCTTGGGAGCGTCCAACGCGTGCCCCTCTGTGTCGAGGCGGGGGAGGACCTTATCCAACCAGCCCGGCAACCACCACGCGGATTTGCCGAGCAGGCTCAGCGCGGCGGGCATGAGGACTAGGCGGACGATGAACGCGTCCGCCATCACCCCGATCATCAGGCCGAATGCGATGGAAGCCGCGATGGCGAAGGTTCCGGTGGCGAATCCGGCGAAGACGACGGTCATGATGGTCGCCGCCGCGACGAGCACGGGGCCGGAACGAGCGAAGCCCTCCCGGATCGCCTGCTTCGGGACCATCCCCTTGTCATGCATCTCCTTGATCCGCGACACCAGGAAGACCTGGTAGTCCATGGCCAGACCGAATAGCACGCCGACCAGTAGGAGCGGCAGAAGGCTGAGCATGGGATCACCCTGTGGTGCAGCGATCACGCCGTCGAGCCATCCCCACTGAAACACCGCTGTGCTGGCTCCGAACGAGGCGCCGACCGACAACAGGTATCCGAGGGTCGCGATCAGGGGGATCAGTAGCGACCGGAACATCACGACCAGCAGTACCACGGAGATTGCGACGATCACAAAGATGTACTTGATCAGCGCAGACATGAGCGCCGCGTCCTGATCGATTCCGATCGCGGTCTCGCCGGTGACCTCGAGCTTCACACCCGGGATGCTGTTCGCGTCATCGCGTATCTGGTGAACAAGGTCCTTCGTCTGCTGATCGATCGGGCCGGCCCCGGGGATGAGGGTGATCCGTGCCATGGCCCCGTCTTGAGAGATCTGGGCCGGGATGACCTGCTCGACGCCTTCCAGGCCTCCCAGCTCGCTCTGAATGGTCGTTGTCTTCCCCCCGATGCCATTACCTTCGGCTAGCACGATGAGAGGGCTCTGCACGCCGCCGAACTTGTCGACGATCAGGTTGTAGGCGGCGCGTTCGGTAGATTTAGGGTCGGACCCGCCCGGGATGTTGAACGCCGTCTTCATACTGAATAGGGGGAGTGCTACAACGACGAGGATGAGGATGCCGCCGAGAGCGGATATGACGGGCCTCTTCACGACGAAGCTTCCCCAGGCGCGCATGAGACCGCGCTTCTTCGTGTCGCCCTCCGTCCAGATGTGGCCGGCGGCGAGTTCGCGCCGTTGCTTCGTGGAGAGAGCGCGGGTGCCGAGGGTTTGCATAAGCGCCGGCAGCAAGGTCAGGGCAAGGAGTACGGCGACCAGGACGGCGACCGCTGCGACGATTCCCATCTCGGTGATGAAGCTGATGTTCGCCACCACGAGGGCGACGAGGGCGACGATCACGGTGAGCCCTGCGAACACCACGGCCGTGCCGGCGGTGCCGGTTGCGCGGGCGACGGCATCCACCACACTCCTTCCGCCGCGGAGTTCGTTGCGGAAGCGGGAGAGGATGAACAGGGTGTAATCGATGCCAACTGCCAAGCCGAGCATCGACGAGAGGATAATCGCGTTGTCGCCGAGCGGGAAGAATGCCCCGTAGGCGAGGACGCCGACGGTGCTGATGCCGACACCGAAAGCGGCGATCAGGAGGTTGACGCCGGCCGCGAGCAGCGAGCCGAACGTGAGGATGAGCACGAGGAAGGCGATGATGACACCGACGCCTTCTCCGGGTCCAGGCGCCGGTGCGCCGAGAGGGACGAGGTTTCCGCCGAGCTCGAGGCCAAGGCGCGTGGGGGCGTGCTGCTGGAATTTAAGGGCGGCGTCATAGTCGGCCTTTTCGGCGTCTTTGGTGAGGTCGCCATACGAGAGCGTCGAGACCGCGACGGACTTGTCGCCCGAGATGTATGGCCGTGTGGCGTCGAACGGGTCACTGACGGTCTTTACACCAGGCAGATCCTCGGCGTCGGCGAGCACCTGGGAGATTTGGGTGGCGGTTGCCGGCCCGGTGACGTCTCCAGCCTTCGGATGGAACACCAACTGGAGGGCGGTGCCGGTGCTCGCGCCCACCGACGGGAACTCTTTGTTCATTCGGTCGAGCGCTTGCGACGCTGGCGAATCGGGGATCGCGTTGGATGCGGCGGCCGGGTTGGCCGTGTTGCTGCCAACGACCAGGGTGCCGATCGCGCCGATGAACAGCAGTAGCCAGATCCCGATCACCAGCAGCCGGTGTCGCGCGCTGAACCGCCCGACGTGAGTAAGGAAAGTGGACATATGAACTCCTCGAGTAGGAAAAACCTTCGTTACTCGATGGTCCGTACTTAGGGCGTCAGCCAAATCGTCTGGATGGACCGACTCCCCTACCGCGATCGAAGTACAGCCGCGAGCGGCCAGGGGATCGAATACGCATGGCTGCCGCCGGTCGTGACGTCGCCCCTCCCGTCGGGGAGCGTGACAGTGGTCCGCACGCCGGGAGGTGTGGTCACTTCTAGGAGGAACCGACCTTTCTCTACCCGCCACGCGGAGCTCACCGTCCCGTGTCTCGTCGTGAGAGTGGCGGCCGCGCTGGTGAGTGCGCCTCCCGGCATTGGGGCGATGTCGACGTCGGCGTAGCCCGGTGAAGCCGGGCGGATCCCGGCGATGTACTCGTGCAGGAACGTGATGACGGCACCCTTGGAGTAGTGATTGAGGGACTCGTGTGCGACGCCGTCGGCGTCGATTCCGTTCCAGGACTCCCACACCGTGGTGGCCCCGCGGTCCAGCATCGTCATCCAGCTTGGTTCCTCGTGCTGGAACAGAAGTGCGTACGCGAGATCGGAGTAACCGTTGTCGGCCAGCGTGGGCAACAGCAGTCCGGTGGAGAGGAATCCGGTCGAGAGCCTGTTGTCGTTCGCTGTGATGAGTGTTACGAGGTGGGCGGCGGCTGCCTCTTGCAGCTCGTCGGGAACAAGCCCGAATGCGAGTCCCCGGGTGTAGTTTGCCTGGCTGGGGTCGGTGAGCGTGCCGTCGGCGTTGATGAACTCGGTGCACCAAGCGTGAGTCGCGCCAGCTTCAATCGCGCGATATCGCTCGCTTTCGGCGGTGTGGCCGAGCAGCTCGGCGGTGTCGGCGACGATGCGAGCAGAGAGAGCCAGATACGCGGTGGCGATAATGGCCTTGTCCGAGAAGTAGTCGAACTCTACGCCAGGCTCCATCCACTCGCCCCACTGCCATCCGCTGTCCCAGAGGTACGCCTCGTGGGCAGCCGGTTCAGGGCGCGCTTCGTTGCGGCTGGGGTGGCGTCCAGAGGCGGCGAGGCCTGCCGCGTAGTCGACCCATCGGGACATCATCGGATAGAAGCGCTCCAGTAGAACCTTGTTCCCGTATTGCCGGTACAGTTCCCAGGGCACGACGGTCGCTGCGTCGCCCCAGCCGGCCGCGCCGTCGAACGAGATCGGCATCGCGGGGTCGACTACCACCCCGCACAGCGGTGCGACGTTCGGGATGAGGCCGGACTCGGCCTGGTCGTCGGCGAGCGAGTGGAGCCACTTGTCCAGAAACGGTTCGACGTCGTCGAGGAACGCGGCGCTGCGGGCGAAGATCTGGATGTCGCCGGTGTAACCCCATCGCTCCCGTTGCGGGCAGTCGGTGGGAAGGTCGCACGTGTTGGCGTGCCAGGACGAGACGGCGATCCGGTGCAAAGCGTTAAGGGACTCGTCGCTCGACACGAACGTGCCGATGGGCACGAGGTCACTGCGCAATTGCACCGCCGTGATGTCATCGGCTGTGAGGTCTTCGTCGAGGCCATCGACTGCGACGTAGCGGAAGCCGTGCGTTGTGTGCCGCGGTTCAAACACGTCGGTGGAGATGCCGCGGGAGATGACCACATCCCGCTGGCCGACACCGACCATCGCCTTGCCGGGGCCGGGGTAGTAGGCGAGGTTGTCGAGGGTGAGATCCCCGTCCGCGTCGAGGGCCTCACCGTGCGTCAGCTCGATGCGCGTGCTGTCGGGACCGAGTCGCTGCAGTCGGACGCGACCGTTCAGGTTCTGCCCGAAGTCCACTATCTGCCTGCCCGAGCCCAGTCGGCGCACTGATACGGGTTCGTATTCCTCTTTGGCTCGGACCGGTGGGGCAGGGGACCAGCTCAGGCGCCCGCGGTCGGCGGTCAGCGGGTCGGTCGAGGCGACCACCGGTGCCCACTGCTCCTGTCCGATCCGACGCAGGTCGGTGTGCTGCCCGTCCATCAGGTCCGCGGTGACGATGCTGCCGGATGCGACCTCCCAATCAAGGTCCGAGTCCACTCGTTCCGGCCCTGCCTGTCCGTCGAGAGTTAGGGAGGCAATGAGCGCGATCTGGTCACCGAAGTTGTCCGGGATATGGTTGGGCCCGCATTTGCCTCGGAACCATCCGTCGGTCACGACGATGCGGAGCTCGTTGGTTCCCTCGCGGAGCAGTCCGGTGATGTCGTATTGCTGCACCTGGAGCGTCTTGCGGTAGCTCGTTGCGCCCGGTGCGAGCTCGATGTCGCCCACCCGCTTCCCGTTGATGAAGGCCTCATAGATCCCGTGGGCCGTCGCGGTGAGTGCCGCGCGAGGGGGGAGCGCGGTGACCTCGAACGTCCGCCGGAATACATATCCCGGGCGCTCACCCGGCGCGGGAACGGGTCCGGGTGGGGCAATCCAGATCGCGCCGGCCAGCTCCTCTGCTGCCTGATTTCGATCAGGGGTCGCGCCGTTACTCAGGGCGGTCATGATGCGGACGGGGTGGCGGTGGAGCGGCTGAGGAACGACCGGCGGCCTTCCAGGTCGGCGGTAGGTCCGGTGACCTCGAGTACGGCCTGAGAGCGCAGGTCGCTGGAACTGAATCCCGCGCTGAACTCGATCGGTCCTGCCTCCAGAACGAACCGCCCATCGATTCCGCTGTACCCCAGCTGGCTCAGTTTCAGCTCGCAGCGCACCGTCCCCGTTGCCCCGGGTGCGAGTACCTGGCGCGCAAAGCCCACCAGTTGCAGACCCGGCCGGGTGATACCTACAGCAGTGTCGCTGGCGTAGAACTGCACCACCGCCGTGCCCTCGTGCTCGCCGGTGTTCACGACGTCGATGCTCAGTGCGACCGTTCCGCCGTCCGCCGGCGCGTTCGTCCGGTCGAGTCGGAGCTCTCCCAGCTCGAAGGTGGTGTAGCCCAGGCCGTGCCCGAACGGATAGAGCGGCGTCACGTCGTTGAGGTCGATGTAGCCCTGGAATCCGTCCGCGGCAGTGCGACGGTACCCGCTTCCTCGGTGTTGCGAGTAGTACAGGGGAACCTGGCCTGTGGCTCTAGGCATGCTGTGCGGGAGGCGTCCGGTCGGCTCCTGCTGCCCGAACACGATGTCGGCGATCGCCTTCGCCCCGTACGGCCCTCCGTAGTAGGCCACGAGCACCGCGTTGAAGAGGTCGTCGACCTCGGCGATGGCGTGGGGACGGCCCTGGAACACCACCCCCACCAACGGTGTCTCTGTCGCGGCGATCGCGCGGATGAGGTCGATCTGGTCGGCGCTGAGCTCGATGCGTGCGGCGTCAGTTCCCTCACCCTCGGTGATCTTCGTTCCAAACCAGCCGGCTCGGCCTCCGACCGCGAGGATCGCCACGTCGGCCTGCGCGGCGGCACGTACGGCGGCGTCGATGTCGCGGGGTCCGCCGGGGTAGATGCTGACGCCCTCGACGGAGGAGACAGCCGCTGTCGGATCGACGGCACGGATCGCGTCGGCGAGGCCGAGCGCACCGTAGTCATCGCGCGCTGTGCGTTCACCGCTCATACCCGCCATGCGTTCCTGTCGGTAAGCGAGCTCCTCGGGCGACGCCTCCATCAGGCTGTCCACTCCCGCCATACGGGACTCGCCGGTCGCCAGCCCCCTCATCATGTCGACCTGCGCCGGTGCACTGTAGGCCGCGAAATTCACGATGGCCAGTTCGGCATTCGGCCCGACAGCGGCGATCGTGCGCCCGCGTTGCAGTGGCAGGATGCCGTCGTTCTTTAGCAGGGTCACCGATTCGGCGGCGAGGCGTTCCGACAGGTCTGCCCCGTCGCCTGCAAGCAGAGTGATCGACTCGGGGTCCATCGCCACATAAGGGTCGTCAAGGAGGCCGACCAGGATCTTGTCGACGAGGGCCCGGCGCACGGCGTCGTCCAGGACGTTCTCCTCGAGGCGCCCCTCGGTCACGGCCTGAGCGAGGTTCTCGCCGTATGCAGATACTGCAGGCAGCTCGATGTCGAGTCCGGCGGTCAGGGCGAGCAGCCCGGCCTCGGCGGATGAGTCGGCGACTTGCTGCCGGGTGTGGAGGTGTTGGATGGCGTCGTAGTCGGCAACGACGGTGCCCTCGAAGCCCATTCGCCCGCGGAGCAGGTCGGTGAGGAGTGCCCTGTTAGCGGCGACCGGCACCCCGTCGACTGCCGAGTAGGAGTTCATCACGCTGCGCATGCCCGCCAACCGGATTGCGGCCTCGAACGGCGTCGCGTACACGTCGTAGAGCTCTCGCGTCCCGAGGTGCGAGGCGGCCATGTTCTGTCCGGCCTCGGTAAGGGAGTAGCCGAGGAAGTGCTTGCCGGTCGCGATGACGCCGTCCGTCAGGTCTTCCCCCTGCAGGCCACTTACGAATGCCACTGCCATCGCGCTGACGAGGTAGACGTCCTCGCCATACGTCTCATGCACGCGGCCCCACCGGGCATCCCGTGCGACATCGAGCACCGGAGCAAGCGCGTGCCGAATGCCCACCGACGTCATCTGTCGCCGGATGACGTCGGCCATGGCCTGTACGGCGTCAGGATCCCAGGTGGCCGCAAGACCGATCGGGGTCGGGAACGAGGTAAAGCCGGGGATGACGAGACCGTTCAAAGCTTCGGCGTGCACCATCGCGGGGATGCCAAGGCGGGTCTCTTCGACGAGGAAACGCTGGATGGCGTTGGTGAGGCCGGCCGCCTGAACCGGGCCGGGCGCGATGAATCCGAGGTTCGAAATGTGTCCGACGCCGTCGCCCATGATCCGGCGCATGGCGTCCGGATCGAGCCCGGCGGCTCCCAGCATGGTGTGGGGCATCACCGCCGACACCTGCGCCGCCTTCTCCGGGAGCGTCATCCGAGACAGCAGGTCGTTGGCCCGTTCTGTCGGGGTTGCGGGGTGGGGAGAGAGGTCTCGCATGCTGTTCGGCTCCTTTGCGCTTGACACGTCGATGTGCCGTCCGACACTCGCGTTTGAAAATAGTAACGCATTTCGTAATTCGCGCCATAGACTCGTTACATGAGCATGCGCGTGGATTCCCGGACCGCGGAGACGGGCAAAGTCCGAGGCCCCTATGCCAAGACGGCCGAGGTCCGGCAAAACATTCTCGAGGTCTGCATCGAAGCGTTCGGCAGTTCGGGCTTCCACGGCGCCACCATGAAGGACATTGCGCAGCGGGCTGGAATCAGCCAGACCGGTCTGATGCACCATTTCCCGACGAAGGCAGACCTGCTCGTCGGGGTCCTCCAGGAGCGCGCGCACCAGGAGGCGCAGATGCTCGTCGAGTCCGGTCGCGTTCAGCTGATCGCGGCCCAGACAAAAGTGATTGCAGACAACAGTCGTCGCCCTGGAATCATCCAGCTCCACACCATCATCTCGAGCGAGGCGACCGCGGACGATCACCCTGCCCACGACATCTACCGAACGCGCTACGACGACCTCCGGCACAAGCTGACGGCGGAGTTCGCCGAGCTGCAGGAGGCCGGGCGGCTGCGGGTGCAAACCGCGCCCAGCATCCTCGCGGATCTCTACGTCGCAACTCTGGATGGTCTGCAGGTGCAGTGGCTGTACAACCCTGAAGCGGTCGATATGCAGCGCGATTTCAGCGCTTTTTTGGACGCCATCATCCGCGAAAACTGACGGGGCCTCGCCCTTTTGCCAGCGGAAGTAGTGCTGAGATTCGAATTTCGTGCTACTGTCCTCGAAATTAGGTTTTGGGTTCGAGATTCGAACGGGACCGTGATCGAGGAGGATCGCTGATGTCAGAGTCGACCAAGCCCGCCGGCGGGGCGTCACAGCCGGAGCCCGAGGCAGCCGCCATTGCGGCGGAATTGGGGCAAGCACCCGTCTCACCCTTCGCCGAGATCGGAGCGTCGGCCGCCATCGGTTCCGAGTTCGAGGACCGGTCTGAGACTTCGGGACCCGGTAACCGTCCGCGCGTAAGCGCCCGGTACATCTGGTTCGTCGTCCTCGCCTACCTCGGCGGAACGATTGCTCTGATCGCGCCACTCGGCCTTTCGCTGGCGCTACGCGTTCAGGAGCTGGCTCCCCAGAACGTGGAGGTCCTGGGTTACGTCGTCGGCATCGGAACAGCGGTATCGGCGATCGCGAACCCGCTCGTCGGCATGTGGAGCGACCGGACACGCACGCGATTCGGCCGCCGTCGCCCGTTTTCGCTCGGAGGCGCCCTCGTCGGCATCATTGGCCTGGCGATCATGGCGGCCGCACCGAATATTTGGATCCTGGCACTCGGATGGTTGGTCACCCAGGTCGGCTGGGGGAGCGCGAACGGATCGATCCTGCTCTCCCAGGCGGATCGGCTTCCCGAAGAGCAGCGCGGCAAGGTGGCAGGTCTGACGGGCTTCACACAGATGATCGGCTCCGTCATCGGCGTCGGCATCGCCAGCGCCTTCATCGGCAGCAACTTCCTCGTGTTCCTCGTCCCCGGTTTCGTCGGCCTGATCTTCGTCGTGCTCTGGGTCACTCTCGTCAAGGAGCAGGACAGCCGTCGCCTGGCAACCTCTCAGAAGCTCACGATCGGCCGGGCTCTCAGCTCCATGGTGTTCAAGCCTTCAGAGCACAAAGACTTCGCCTGGAACTGGCTGGCCCGGCTTTCCTTCAACTTCGGTGTGACATTCGCCACCACCTTCACGACGCTGTTCTTCGCGTCCCGTCTGGGTGGGGGGAAGGTCTCCGATGTCGGCGGACTGATTGCGATCCTGTCCCTGATCGGCGTGGTCGCCACCGCGGGCGGCGCGCTGCTGGGTGGGATGCTGTCGGATAAGCTCCACCGGCGTCGGCTGTTCGTCCTGCTCTCCGGGATCACCTTCACCGCCGGCGCGATCGTCATGGCGTTCGGTGGCGGGAATGCCGCAATCCTCATTGCTGGATCGGTGCTCACGAGCCTCGGGTTGGGCGTCTTCTCTGCGGTCGACCAGGCCATCGTGCTGGACGTGCTCCCCGCGTCGGATACCGAGGCTGGCCGGTTCGTCGGCATCAACAACTACTCGACGGCGATCGCGCAGGCTGTTGCTCCAGTTATCGCTGCCCCGCTGCTGCTCATCGGAGTGAGCGGCGCCGAGAAGAACTACGGGCTGCTTTTCCTCATCGCCGCGGCCTTCACTCTCATCGGCGGCGTGCTTGTGACATGGAAGGTGCGCGGCACCCGCTGACGCGAACACTTGTTCTCGACCACGAAACACAGAAGGACATCCATGCCTAGCATCCCGACCGGCTTCCTCTGGGGTGCCGCCACGGCGCCGCACCAGGTCGAGGGCAACAACGTTAATTCCGACTTTTGGCGGAACGAAGGCCGCATGCCCGGCTCCGCCTACAGCGGAGATGCGTGCGACAGCTACCACCGCTACCGCGAGGACATGCGGCTCCTCACTGATGCCGGCCTGAACGCCTACCGGTTCGGCGTCGAATGGGCGCGTATCCAACCCCGCCCCGACCTATTCTCTGGAGCCGAACTCGCACACTACCGCCGCATGATCGACACAGCCCTCGAACTCGGCCTGACCCCCGTGGTGACGCTCCATCACTTCACGTCGCCCTCATGGTTCGCCGATGAGGGCGGTTTCACCGGTCCGACCGCCGCCGAGCGATGGGGGTCGTATGTCGAGCGGGTGACGGAGATCCTGGACGGCGTGGAGTGGATCGTGACGTTCAATGAGCCGAACATGCTGTCGCTCATGACCGCGTTTGCCAAGCGGGCGGCGGCGGGCCAGATGGAGGAGTGGCAGAGCCCCACGGTCGAAGGCGAGGCCCCAGCGCAGAAGGGCCTGGTCACGTCGCTGCCCACGCCGGACTCGGAGGTTGGCCACGCACTCGTAGTCTTGCACCGGCAGGCTGTCGATATTCTGCGGTCGCGGACGTCCGCGAAAATCGGATGGACGATCGCAAATCAGGCGTTCACTCCCACCGTTGGCAACGAGGCAAGGTTTGCCGAGGTGACTTACGAGTGGGAGGACCTCTACCTTCACGGCTCACGCGGAGACGACTTCATCGGGGTGCAGTCCTACTCATCGCAACCCGTCGACGATAAAGGCCCCGTGCCGCACCCGCCGCACCTCGACAACACGCTGACCGGAGCTGCCTATCGTCCGGACGCGCTCGGGATCGCTCTGCGGCACGCGTGGGACGTGGCGGGCGGGATCCCGCTCGTCGCGACGGAGAACGGCATCGCGACGGCCGACGACGACCGCCGGATCGAATACACCCGCGGCGCTCTTGAAGCGCTCGAGGCGGCTGTGGCGGATGGGATCGACGTGCGCGGGTATCTGCACTGGAGCCTGCTCGACAACTTCGAGTGGGGCCATTGGGAGCCGACTTTCGGACTAGTCGCCGTCGACCGCGAGACCTTCGTCCGGAGCCCCAAGCCCAGTCTCGCCTGGCTCGGTGAGGTTGCTCGCGGCGGCAACTTTCGCCGCACGGCGTGACGCCACCCACTTCCCGTACCGACAAAAAGGATTCTCCGGATGACCGACCTGACGACCGACACCACGACGGAGTTCCCGTTCCGGGACACCGCGCTCCCGATCGAGGAGAGGATGAGCGACCTCCTCGCTAGGCTCACGCTTGAGGAGAAGGCGGGCCAGTTGACCCAGTACTTCTACCTCGGTGTCGCCATGAACATGCCGGCAGATCTCGACCTTGCCTCGCTTCCCCCCGAGCAGCAGGCGTTCGTGCGGCAACCGTTGATGGTGCAGGAATCCATCCGTAGCGGCCGGTCGGGCGCGGTGCTGTTCGTGAAGGACGCGCAGGTCAGCAACTCCCTCCAGCGGATCGCGGTCGAAGAAAGCCCGCACGGAATCCCCTTGCTGCTCGGTTACGACGTCATCCACGGGATGCGCACGGTCTTTCCGGTGCCGATCGCCCTGGCCGCCACCTGGTCGCCGGAAGCCGCGGAGGCGGTTCAGGCGGTCGCGGCCCGGGAGGCGCGTGCGCTCGGCATCCACTGGACATTCGCACCGATGATCGACATCGCCCGAGACCCGCGCTGGGGCCGAATCGTCGAAGGTTCAGGGGAGGACCCGGTGCTCGGGGCCGCGATCGCGGCGGCTCAGGTGCGCGGCTTCCAGGGCGACCTCGGCGACGACAACGTGCTGGCCGGACCGAAGCACTTCCTCGGCTACGGCGCTTCGCGCGGCGGTCGTGACTACGATGACGCGGAGATCTCCGATTCCGAGTTGTGGAACGTCTATGTCCCTCCGTTCCGCGCCGCAATCGAAGCGGGCGCTGCGAACGTCATGAGCGCCTATATGGATCTCAACGGTGTCCCCGCCTCCGGTAATCGGTGGCTCCTGACTGACGTGCTCCGCAATGAGCTCGGGTTCGACGGCTTCGTGGTGTCTGACGCCAACGCAGTGCGCTCGATGGAGACGCAGCACTTTGCGCAAGACCTCGCGGATGCGGGAGCACGCGCTGTTAACGCGGGGCTCGATGTTGAGATGGCGATGTTTGATCCCTCCTTCGGCCGACTCCCGCAGGCAGTTGCCGACGGCCTTGTATCCGAGGGCGCGATTGATCTGGCGGTTCGTCGGGTCCTTACTGCGAAGTTCCGCCTCGGCCTGTTCGAGCAGCCGTACGTCGATGAGGAGGCAGTGTCCGGCATCTTGACCGCTTCTGCAAGCCGTGACCTCGCGCAAACTGTGGCAGAGCAGTCCATCGT
>NZ_JBNDHX010000108.1:0-12502 GCF_056755275.1 Leifsonia sp. HAY1-4F | reverse complement strand
CCTGCATGGTGCCGTAGCACCACCGGTAGCGCTGACGCCAGAGCGCGGCGAGCGAAGCGGGCGCTTCGGTCCAGGCGAGCGCATCGTCGCGGTAGACGACGCGCCAGCCGTCGCGGCAGAGCGACATGGTGAGGTCCGTGTCCTCCGCGAGGGTGTCGAGGCTGACGCCGCCGACGCGGGCGAGAGCATCCTTCCGGAACCCTCCGATCGCGCCGGGGACGGTGGGCATGCATTCGGCGATGTCGAAGAGCCGCCGGTCCAGGTTGAATCCGACCACGTATTCGATGTGCTGCCAGGCGCCGAGGATTCCCCCACGGTTGTTGATCTTGGTGTTACCCGAGACCGCGCCGACACGCGGGTCGGCGAACGGCTGGACGAGGGCCCGGACCGTATCCGGCTCGAACACGGTGTCGCCATCGACCATGACGATGAGGTCATGCGAGGCGGCCTGGATGCCGGTGTTCAGCGCGGTCGGCTTCCCGCCGTTCGGCTGGCGGATGACCCGCACGGAGGGAAGGCCGAGCGCCTCGACGATGCTCGCTGTGTCGTCGGTCGAGCCGTCATCCACGACGATGATCTCCACGGGATGCGTCGACGCCGCGATCGATCGGACCGCGGCCTCGATCCCGGCCGCTTCGTTGTAGGCGGGCACGATCACCGTGACCGGCTCCGTCACCGGAGGGAGGGTCCGGCCGTCTGGTCGGTGCCGTCCGCGGTGAGCGAGCCGGTGGTGGCGGGCGGCGACGGAGACGACGAGCACGGCGCGGATGAGCATGACGACCCCGCTGAGCACGAGGGCCCAGGTGATGAGGGTCACGGCCAGATCGCTGAGCCGGATGCCCCACACGGTCGCCGCAGCGCCGATCCGCTCGAGCCGGGTCGCTGGGCGCATGGTCTGCCCGAGTCCGACGGCGTCCCCGACGGTCGTGACCGTGTAGCCGCCGGCGGAGAGCCGCCCCAGCGCCTGGTCGAGCGCGGCGACCGTCTGGCTGCGGTCTCCTCCGCCGTCGTGCATCAGCAGCACCTGTCCGGCGCTCCCGGCCGGGGTGAGGTTCCGGGCGATGGCAGGGACGCCGGGACGCCTCCAGTCCTCGGAGTCCGTGGTGGTGAGGACGGTGAGGTACCCGTCGTTCGCGGCATCCCGGATGGCCGTCCACTCGTTGTCGGTGATCGCGTCGTTCTCGGAGCTGTACGGGGGTCGCAGCAGCGCCGTAGCGCGCCCGGTCGCGTCGATGATGGCCTGCTGGCCCGCCTGGACCTCCAGCTGACGGCGCCAGGCGGGCGCAGCGCCGAGATCGACGTGAGTGAGCGTGTGCACGCCGACTTCGTTCCCGTCGTCGACGATCTGCCTGACGAGGCCAGGATGGGCGATCGCAGCGGTTCCGACGACGAAGAAGGTCGCATGGACGTGGTGCTTGCGGAGCACGGCGAGGATCTGAGGCGTCCACGCGGGATCGGGCCCGTCGTCGAACGTCAACGCCAGAGTGCGGTCGCGGGGGCTCGCCGTGCGCGGGTGATCCGTTCGCGCGTCGATCACCGGGCCGCCGTGGGAGACGGCAGAAGGGACGCCGGCGGCGCTACCGGAGGCAGGCACCGAGTCGTCTCCGATCCCCGCCAGGTGCTGCGTGTATCCCTGAACGAGCAAGGCGACGGCGAGCGCGAGCAGGACCGCAGCGAGCACCGCCCAGTGCGCCCGGACCGGGCGGCCCTGCCGTACGCTATGTGGTTGCGCTGTCACGGCTTCTGCGGCGCCGGGGGCCGATTGGCTTGCCCCGGGGCGGTCGCGCTCCGACCGGAGGTCGACGCCGACCCTGGCGCCTGCGTCGAAGAGGGAGAGCCGTGTGCCGCCGGGGCCGGCGTCGAGGCCGTCGTGCCGCCCCGGATGGGGGAAGCCGGGGCGACGGGTGAGACCGGGGACGGGTCAGCGGGAGGAGCGTCGTCCGGGGCGGGCGACGGGGGTTTCGGGCTCGACGGCAGCGGCGACCGTGTCACGGCGGGCTGCTGGCCGCTCGAGTGCACCTGGGGAGCGAATGCTTCCGGCAGGAGCGGAGCGATGATGTCCGGCCCTCCGAGGAAAGCGCTTCCGACCAGGGCCACATAGGCCGTGACACCGGCAAGCGCCGCCAGCCCACCGATCCGCGCCCGGCGGAGTCTCCGGCCGGAGGCGTCGACGAACACCGGACCACCAGCGGCAGGCCGGCGATGTCGGGGCTTCGCATTCCGGAAGGGCATCAATCAAGAACCATAAGAGTCGCAGGCTTCATATCACCTGAGCGGATCCCCCCGCGTCCGCACATCACTGTAGTGCGTTGTCGCTATCCGATCATAAAAAGTTCCGGCGAAACTGCTGGCGGTTGCGATCCGTCCGGGGTTTTCGAACCGCTTCGATTCAGGCCAGATCGGAACACCCGCGGCGCTTCATCGTGGACATCGCAATCGTCTGGTTCCCCGACGAAAACGCCGCACCGCCTAAAGCTCCGTGCGCCCAGCGAAGACCCGCGGCCTTTCTTCCCTTGATAAGGCGCGAACTCCTGGCTAGATTCGTCGAACCGGTTCGATTGTCACGGCGACGCCGAACCCCGCCAACAGAAGAGGAAGATGAATGCGCAAGAATCGAACGATGGTGTTCGGCGCAACGGCTGCCATAGCGGTGGTCGCGCTCGGAATAAGCGCCGTTCCCGCTGCTCAGGCAGCGGCCCCAGCCAGTAACACCCTCACCGTCACCGCCAACCAGGTCATCAAGCCGGTGACTCATGTCGCATCAGGGGCCCTCTACGGACTGTCGGCGAACGGCACGCCGAACCAGCGTTACGTCGCTCCGCTGAAGCCGCCGCAGTTCGTGCAGATGGCACCGGGCGGGCACCAGCTGCCCAACGGGGAGCCTGTTCCGGGAGGCGATGCGCTCGTCGTCGCACCCGAAGCCGCGGCCGTCGGGGCGAAGGTGATCGTCCGCATGCCCGACTGGTACCCGGACTTCCCCTACAAATGGGTGAGCTGGAGCGATTGGCTGAACGCGGTCGACACGCAGATCGCATCCGTCAAGGCTGCGAACCCGGCGAACATCGAGGCGTACGCACTCTGGAACGAGCCGGACTGGACCTGGGACACCACGAATGCCGGCAGCTTCGACGCGGGATGGGTTCGCACCTACAACGAGGTCCGCTCCAAAGACGCGACCACGCCGATCGATGGACCGAGCTTCTCCGCGTGGAAATCGAGCTGGTTCCAGGACTTCATGAGCTACGCCAAGGCCAACAACGCCCTCCCGGACATCGTCAGCTGGCACGAGCTCCAAGGATCGGCCAATATCGCGGCCGACGTCGCGGCATACCGCTCGATCGAGTCGGGCCTGGGGATCTCGCCGCGGCCCATCGTCATCGAAGAGTACGGAACACCCGCTCAGCTGGGCGTCCCCGGGCCTCTCGCCGGGTACATCGGGCAGTTCGAACGCTCTGGCGTGCAGAGCGCGGATCTGGCGTTCTGGAACCAGTACGGCACCATGGGAGACACCCTGGTGGGCACCGGTGGCCTGCCGAATGCGTCATGGTGGCTGTACCGCTGGTACGGCGACATGACCGGCAGCATGGTCTCGACCGCACGAGCCAGCAGTGGATTGGATGGTGCGGCCGCGGTGAACACTGCCGGCAACCAGGTGAGTGTCCTCTTCGGCGGGGGCACCGGAGCTGCGGCAGTGACGGTGAACGGACTCTCCTCGCTCGGCAGCTTCGGCACGAGCGCGCACGTCGTTCTGCAGCAGGTGATCTCCCGAGGTCGCACGACTGCGGTCTCCGCTCCGTCGACGATCACCGTCGGGGACTTCCCGATCAGCAGCGGCTCGATCACGGTTCCGGTGAATGCGATGAACGCCAACAACGGGTACCACCTCGTCGTCACCCCGACCGGGTCCGCCGCCAGCAGCCTCGAGGGCGACTACAAGCTGCAGAACGTGAACAGCAGCCTCGTCCTGGGTGTTCAGGGCGCATCCACTGCCTCCGGCGCGACCGCGCTGCAGTGGACCGACAATGGCACGCGCGACCACCAGTGGAACCTCGTCGCTGACGGCAACGGCGCGTACAAGATCGTGAACGAGAACAGCGGGCTCGTTCTCGACGTGCAGAATTCGTCGACCTCTGCCGGCGCCGCCGTCGTACAGGCCACGGATGCTGGCACGACCAGTCAATTGTGGTCGGCCGTCAGTGCGGGCAGCGGTGAATTCAAGCTCGTCAACGAGAACAGCGGGCTGGTCCTCGGCATCACGAACGCGAGTACGAGCGCGGGTGCCACAGCACTCCAGTGGACGGACAACGGTACGAGCGACCACCTGTGGAAGCTGATCTCGATCAGGCCCGTGACGGCAGGAGCGAACTACGCGATCACCAACGTCAACAGCGGATTGAACCTCGACACGACGAACGGCGGTACGACGGCAGGGACCCTCGTGGATCAGGCGACGGCCAACGGCGCGGCCGATCAGAAGTGGCAGTTCGTGGATGCCGGAAACGGTGAGTACAAGATCAAGAACACCGCGAGCGGCCTCTTCCTCGGGATCCAGAGTGCCAGTACGGCGGATGGAGCGGATGCCCTGATCTGGGGCGACAACGGAACAGCCGACCACCTGTGGCAGCTCGAAGCCAACGGCGACGGCTCGTACCTGATCGCCAACGCCAACAGCGGAAAGGTTCTCGGTGTCGATCAGATGAGTACGGCGTCGGGCGCCCAGGTCCTGCAGTGGGATGACAGCGGGACAGCCGACCACCTGTGGAGGGTCGTCCAGCAGTAGCTTCCCAAGCCCGCCAGGCCGGGGTCGGACCCATTCACCCCGGCCTGGCGCCAACCGCTTCGGACGTGCTGGAGAAGTTCGCGGCTGTTTCGAGCGGTTCTCTCCGAGCCGGCTTTGTATCAGGATGTTCGCTGACAGATCATGATCGGAGAAGGCTAGAGGAGCGGAGGCGCAGCGCGCGTGGGAGCCGATCGATCGCGGGGGCCGGCGGATCCTGCCGCCGAGACCTCGGCCGAGCCCGACGCGGAGACGGCCGCCGAGCCCGCCGCCGAGACCAAGCAGGAGGGGCTCTCGCGCCGAGGATGGCTCCTTCTCGTCGCCGCCACCGCGGTCGTCGGAGCGGTGCTCCTGACGGTCGGCGTCCTCGCGGCGGGCCTGCCAGCCGGCGACGCTCGAGCAGTCTCGTCCTCGGCACTACAACAGGCGTCGCCGCAGCCGCGCGACACGGAACCGGCGCCGACTCCGCTCGGCCTGCCGCCACGCCCGACGCCGACGCACGTCCTCACCGGCCCGGCAGTTCCGGTCGACTCGCTCACGTCCGGCGACTGCCTTCAGACCTACGACTCGAAATGGGCGGACGGCTACCCGGTCGTCGACTGCTCCGCGCCGCACATCGCGCAGCTCCTGACGAAGGGAGTCCTCCCGGAGCCGGCCACCGCATCCTTCCCCGGCACGGCCGCGCTGGACAGCCAGGTCAGCGAGCTCTGCGAACCCTCCCTGGAGTGGCGCTGGGTGGCGATCTGGAACGAGGACGTCCAGCTCGACCTGCGCTACCCGGACACCAGCGAGAAGTGGGCGACAGGAGCACGCTCCTACTACTGCTTCGTGTACACGTTCTCGCGGCACGAACTCACGGGCAGCGCGGTGGCGACTCAGTGATGCGGCGTGGGGAGACACCTGCGGGATCGGATTCGGGGAGAATGGCCCCTCGGGATTCATAGCTCAGCCGACCGTGCTCGGACAGGTCGAGCACGGAAGGGGAACGGTGAGGCGCCGCAACACGGTCATCTCGATCTCGATGCCTCTGGCCGTCCTGATCGTCCTCGTCGCCGGCTACGCCGCAACGACGGCTTCGAAGCCTCCCGCGTCCGGGGCGACTGCAACAGCGCCGATCGCCACGAGCGACGCTCTCCGGCAAGTGCACTCACCGGGACGCGTCGCGGTCGACGAGCAGCTGCACGCCGGGCAATGCCATGTGCGGATCCGCGACGCCGGCAACGGTCTCGTCCTCCCGGACGCTGCCTGCACTCCAGGCGCAGTGGATCCGGGTGTGACGCAAGCGAACATCCATCAGACGATCTGTGTTCACGGCTACACCGCCACGGTGCGCCCGCCCCAGTCCGACACCGGTCCAGCCAAACACGAATCCCTCGGGGACTACGGACTCAGCTACCAGCCCACCACCGAGTACGACCACCTGGTGCCGTTGGAGCTGGGCGGCACCAACGCCGTGTCGAACCTCTGGCCGGAGCCCAACGCAAGCGCCGCCCGGGGGTTCAACAACCCGAAAGACCAGGTGGAGAACGTACTGGCCGCGGCGGTGTGCGACGGCCGGGTGCCGCTCGCGGCCGCGCAGCACGCGATCGCCGCGGACTGGACCACGGCGACCGCCAGCCTCGGGCTCTGACCGATCCGTTCACGACGTGGAGGCCCCGGGGCCACCGCATCCATCGGGGTCAGCGCATCTACCAGAGTCAGGGGGTCACTGGTAGCCGCGCTGTTGCGTGGCCTCGTCGGCCACTCGGACGCCGTAGCGGTACACGAGTTCTCCGCCGAGGAACCCGGAGAACCCGATGATGAGGATGCCGATGATGGTGGTCACGAACCCGCCCACGCTGAAATGGTCGCCCTCGACGAGCCGGAAGATGAAGCTCACCACGAACACCACGACGGCGAGGAGGTTCGCGATCATGTGGCGAAGGGCGATCGCCCGCGTGCGCGTCCCGGCCTGGATACCGCTGAAGTCGATGAAGCCGAAGATCGCTGCGATCAGTGCGCCGATGACGCCGATCGCGACCAGCGTTCGCGCCCCGGCGGCGAACGGTGCCTGATCCCCGGAGATCAAGGCGATGATGTCGAAGACGAGCGCGGCGATCCAGGTTCCGACGGGAATGGTGATCAGGATGCCGTGCAGGGGATGGCCGTACGGGCCCGCGAGAACGGTGCGGGGGTGCTTGGCCCGCTGCAGTGCTGTCTGTTCGTGGTCCATGGGACGCTCCCTTCCCCGTACGACGGGCGGCCACAGTGCCACCGATCACGGCACGGACGGTAGGCCTCCACCGTTCTATTGTCAAGATCGGCTGCATTAGAAGCGCGGCGCTTTCCCCTGGCCGCACTCGGACCGCCGGCTGCGGCGGACAGTGGAGGAGACGCGAACGAAAACCGTTCGAATCTCCTTCACTACTGCCATCTGAAGGAGATTCGGCACCCGAACTCCTTCGATACCCCACCCCGAGAGGCCACCGACCAGGCGGTAGGGTGAGCCCGTGAAGACGACGATGGTGCGGATCGGATGGATCTGTCTCGCGATCGTCAGCGCCGGGATCCTGGTGTTCGGTCTCGTCATCGCGGTGGTGCCGATGGGCGGGGACGAGCTGCTGTATCGCGCCGACGGTCTGGCCTCGATCGGGTTCGGCCTGTTCGGCGGCCTAATCGTCCTCCTGCCCTACCGACGCGCCGAACGATGGGCGTGGGGCGCGCTCTGGTTCTACCCGGTGTTCTGGGCGGCTCACCTGTTCGGGAACCTCCCGCCCGGCACGGACCACATCCATCAGATCGTCTTCATCGTCCTCTCGCTGATCGGACTGCTGCTGCCCGTGAGGGTGTTCTTCCCGTCGAGGCAGGACCGGCACACGGTCGGATCGGCGCCGCCGACGGGGAACGCCGACCTCTAGCGAGCCGGCGCCGGCGCACGCAGGGTTGCGGCGCTGACGCCGCTGATCGCCACCGTGACGATGGCGAGCGCGCCGAGACCGGCCGGCAGCGCAGCGCTCGCCGCGATCGCGCCGACGAGGAGGGGGCCGCCCGCGTCGCCGACCTCCCTGCCGAGCTCGGCGTTGCCCATGGTCCGCCCCATCCGTTCCGGCGGAGTGGTGGCCGCCAGGTGGGCGAAGGCGAGGGGGGTCGCGATTCCGATCCCGGCGCCGATCAGCACGGCCGATACGTAGAGGGTGACCGGGAGGGGTGCGAGCGCCACGACGGCGATGCCGAGGCTGGTCAGCAGCAGCCCCGCGGTCGTGCCGCTGCGCGTGTGCAGGCGGCCGGCATCCCGAAGCCGACCGACGATGGGCTGGCTGATGGTCGAGGTGAGGGCGAGGACTGTGACGGCGGCCATGCTGCCGAAGACGCCGAGTCCGAGCGAGGCTCCCAGGAGCGGGAGGAAGCCCACCGCGACGCCGAGCGCTGCCGTGCTGGCGGCGAGGACCAGGGTCGGGACCAGGAAGCCGGGGTCGATGCTCTGCTTGGCGACGTCGAGGAGGGTGTAGCGCGGGCGGGGCAGTACGGGCAGCGCTGGAACCGCGACCGCGACCAGGACTGCGGTGACCGCAGCCAGGACGGTGAGGGCGATGAACAGTCCGCGAAATCCGTCGAGCGAGATCAGTGCCGCGCCGAGGAGGGGGCCGAGCGCGTAGCCGAGGCTCTTCCACGAACCGTATCGACCGAAGTAGCGGCCGGCCCCGTTCGGGCCGGCGAACCGGGCGACGGCCGCGGAGGATGCGGGCGAGAACGCGGACGCGGCCGCGCCCTGGCCCAGCCTCGCCACCGCCAGCCAGACCGGTGTGGCGGCGAAGATGCCGCAGAACGAGGCGAGCGCGAACACCGCGAGCCCACCGAGGATCACGGGCTTGACGCCGATGCGGTCGCTCAGCGAGCCGAAGACGGGTTTCAGGATGACTTCCGCGATGTCGTACAGGGCAAGGATCACCCCGAAGCTCAGGATGCTCAATCCGATGTCCTCGGATTCGGCGCCGAGAGCTGCGGCAATCCCGTGCGCTCCGAACGCGGTCGTGAATCCGGCCAGGTAGAGCGGCCCGACCGCTCGACGCGTCGGTGCCGGCTCGTCTCCCGTCGTCATCCGCCCCGGACCGGACGCCGGATGCTGCGACGTCCACTCGACGCTGTTCCACGCATCGGCCGACCTCCGTCTCGCTGCAACGATTCTCGCGCATTCGCGAGCGCCGGGTCCGGCGGTCCGGCGGGGCCTGGCCCTCCGCCGGGTCCCCGGGCAGGACGTCGACGGGGAGCATGGCGGCGCGTAGAGTCGGCGCATGTCACGGGAGATCATCCGGACGCACGGGCAGCACGCCCAGCGATTGCGGGACGCGGTGACCGGGAGCGGCATCCTCGACGAGAGGTTGCGGCGCGGAGCCGTGGAGGCCGGACCGGACGGCGATCCACTCGCCGAGCCGTATGGGGCGCTGGTCCGGCAGATCCGTGAGGATTCGTCCCGCGTCACGGACGCGCAGGTGAGAGCCGTGCGGGACGCCGCAGGGTCGGAGAAGGCGGCCTTCGAGCTCGTGTTCGCCGCCGCTGCCGGGGCGGGGTTGCGACGATGGGATGCCGCCCTGCGAGCGATGACGGAGGCCGGAGATGCGACTGACTGACGTCGAGCGCGGCGACTCGCCGTGGCATCGGGCGCTGATCCGCATGATCTCGCGCGTCTCGGGGATGCGCCTGCCGGATGCCGCTCGGGTCGCCTTCTACGATCGGGACTTCGCCGGGCCGAGCCTGGGGGAGTGGACGCAGAAGACGATGCGAGGGCCGAGCGCCTGGTCGGTCTCCGAGCGGGAGCTGATGGCGGCGTGCGTGGCCGCGTGGAACTCGTGTCCGTTCTGCGTCGGCGCTCACGGCGCCATCGCCGTCCGCGGCCTCGACCGCGACGTCGTGGAGCGGACGCTCGCGGACCACACGACCGCGCCGATCCCCACGCGGCTCCGAGCTGCACTGACTTTCATCGAGAAGATGACCCGCGAGCCGGACGCGCTCGCCGCCGCTGATGTGGAGGCGGCTTACCGGGCGGGCGTCGACGGCGACGCTCTGCGAGACGCTGCCGCGGTGGCCGCCGTGTTCAACGTGATCACGAGATACGCCAACGCGCTCGACTTCGCGATTCCGACGGAAGAGGAGTTCGACAAGTCCGCAGGGATGCTGCTGCGCCGCGGGTACTCCTGATGCTCCGGACGGACCCGGGATACGCCGGCCGAGTGGCTGCGATGTGGATTCGCTCTCGTCACTCGCGGCCGGGCCACTGCCTCCCGGCCCACGGGTCGTAGTCGGCCAGCAGCGGGCCCTGCTCCGGGCGGTCGGCCTCCGGAACGTGCTGGAGGTTGATCCGGACGCGGTACCAGAGCGAGCTGGAGCCGCGCATCCCGTCGACCAGCTCGTCGGCAGGATGCAGCCGTGCGGCGATCGCGGGGTTGTCGGCCTTCCAGCGCTCCAGAGCATCCATCGCCTCGGGTTTCGTCTTGGTGCGCGCGACCTCGATGAGCGGCATCTGCGAGACGCGCCGGCCGGCCGCATCGCCGGAGCGCGGCGGCTTCTCGGCGGGTCCGAGCTCGGCGGCGAGGGCTAGCAGCGCGTCGAGCGAGCCGACCGCGTCGTCGATACCCTCGTGCGGGTCGCCCCGCTCCGCGAAGCGGCGGAGAACGGTCGGCACGGTGAACTCCTCCGGGCGGCGCGAGCGGACCTCGTCCCAGTCGAGAGGCGTGGAAACGCGCGCGTCGGGCAGCGGGCGGATCGAGTAGGCGGATGCGACGGTGCGGTCCTTCGCGTTCTGGTTGAAGTCGATGAAGACGCTCTCGCCGCGCTCCTCCTTCCACCAGCGGGCGGTCGCGAGGCCGGGCCCCCGGTTCTCCACTTCGCGGGCGAGCGTCTCGGCGGCGAGCCGCACATCGGCGAAGCCCCACTGTGGAGCGATGCGGACCAGGATGTGGAGGCCGCGCGAGCCACTCGTCTTCGGCCAGCCGACCAGGCCGTGATCGTCGAGCACCTCCCGGGCGACGAAGGCGACGTCCACGATCTGCTGCCAGTCGACGCCCGGCATCGGGTCGAGGTCGACGCGAAGCTCATCGGGATGGTCGAGATCCTCGGCTCGGACGGGATGCGGGTTGAGGTCGAGGCAGCCGAGGTTCGACACCCAGGCGAGGCCCGCCGCATCCCGCACGACCGCCTCCTCGGCGGACGTACCGCTCGCGTAGTGGAGGGTCGCGGTGTCGATGTAGGGCGGATGGTTCTCGGGGACCCGCTTCTGGAAGAACGGCTCCTGGGAGAGTCCCTTCGCGAACCGCTTGAGGACCATCGGCCGGCCGCCCGCGCCGCGCAAGGCGCCGTCGGCCACCGCGACGTAGTAGCGCGCGAGGTCGAGTTTCGTCAGTCCCGGCTCCGGGAACACGACTTTGCCGGGGTTCGAGATGCGCACCTCGTTCCCCTCCACCTCGAGGAAGGTCTCGGACTTCGACGACGGGCTCATGCCGCCACCGTAACCGCCGCGGCCCGCGCCGGCCAGGTCCGGCCGCCTCCCTCCCTGGCCGCTCCCCTGCCGGCTACGCGCTCGAAACGGAGGTCTTTGCGCGATTGGAAGCCGCAACCTTCCTCCGTTCCCCGACCGACTGCGGCGTGTCGAGCCGTACTTCCTCCGTTTCCCGCGCTGGCGTCGCGGACTGGCGCCCGCAGAAAAGGGAGGAGTGGAGCGGGATGCCGCGGCGCGTAGGCGGGAAACGGAGGAAGTTCCACCCGGGTTGGCCCGATGACTCCTCCGTTTCCGCGGGTCGCCTGTTAGCGTCCTTCTCAGGGGGTGGCGGGATGCGGCGGTGGGTCCGACTGGTCGCTCACCCGCGCACGCCATGAGACGGCGCCGGAGGCGGTGGCCCGCGCTCGTGATCGGGCTCGGCCTGTGCGTGGTGGCCGCGGGCGCGATCGTCTTCTTCGTGCAAGTGCACGCGGCCACTGCCGACTGGTGGCCGACGGCGATCCCGACGCGAGTTCAGTACGAGGGCCGCGACTTCACGTGCCTGGATGGCGGACGGCCGATCCACGTGGATTCCTCGGCACTGATCGGTCGTGAGGCCCGAGGGCGCACGATCGGCGGAGGCGTGATCTACGCGTCGTCCGGGTCCGACCTCCCGGATGGCGTCATCGTGGCGGCCGACGGTGATCTTCGGTTCTGCCCGCTCAGCGGCGGCACCTGACGCGCTGCTCGTCGTAGGTTGTCGCGGGAATTCCCGGGGGCGCCAGCGTCGAGATCGCGCTGGTGGCGTGGGCTGGTCAGCCGTCGGTGCCGATGTCGCTCGCTCGCCGCGAGTTGATGAGCGACAAGGCCGCGTCGAAGGAGTGGGCGAAAGCGGTCTCGGTGAAGCCGGGACGCAGCATGATGACGTCGAAACCGCCGCTGTCCTGTTCGATGTAGGCGAGCAGTCCGGCGGGATCGGTGGGTGGGACACGGGTGTCGCAGATCCGCCACGAGGTGTCGGTGAGCGCGATGATCTCGAGAGCGGGGTCGAGCGGGACCCCTTCGAAGCTGGCCAGCATCGGCGTGCCTCCTGTTCGTGCATCCCTCACACAACCACTGCTTCGTCCCGCGGGTCAGGGCTTGACACGCACGCGAAAATCCCGGGGCCGGGGCCAGAATGAGGCCATGGGAGCGATCGACCGCACACCGGCCGAGGACCGGCGCGCCGAGGACACCGGCGTCCGCATCCATCGCCGGCTCTGGCGGCACTGGGG